>CAYLVL010000105.1:0-8559 GCA_964387135.1 uncultured Planctomycetota bacterium | reverse complement strand
GGTCTTGGTGTACGCGGGTGGTATTGTGACGCTGATTATTTTCGCCATCATGCTCTCGGAGAGCATCACGGGAGCGAAGATAGTCACCCATAATCGTCAGAGCGTTACGGCGCTGGTGGTCGCGGTGATGATGGCGATGGTGATGGTCGCGATTCTGCTGTACGACCAGCAGGGCTATTTCGTGGGCCCGTGGAGATGGTGGTTAACGCCCGAGAGGAACGATTTCCCGTCGGTGTCGAACACCCGGCTTGTGGGCAGGAGCCTTATGTCGACCTACACCCTGGCGTTCTGGATCGCCAGCGTGGTGCTGGTGATCGCGATGATCGGCGCCCTGATTCTCGCCAGGGGTGAGGGCGCTGAGGCGGAGCCGCCTGAGAAGCCGGAAGGGGAGAACATGGCGGAAGCCGGGGGTACGGAGGAGACGGCATGACATATCCCGAAGTACCGGTCCCGATTCACTTCTACGTGCTCCTCGCGGTGCTGCTTTTCTGCATCGGTGTTTTCGGCTGCCTGGCGCGAAGAAACGCGATCGCGATCCTTATGTCGCTCGAGCTCATGTTCAATGCGTGCAACATCGTGCTGGTCGCGTTCTGCCAGCGTCACGGGGTGACCTACACTCTCCAGAGTTTCAGCCGGGCGCAGGATATCGAGAGCCCTGTGGGGCAGATCTACGCGATTTTCGTGATAACAATCGCCGCAGCGGAGGCCGCGGTGGGTCTCGCGCTGGCGATAGCTGCATACAGGCATTACAAGTCCATTGACATGGAGAACATAAACATCCTGAAGTGGTGACCGGCCCGGTCGCCGTTCGGACATGCTGAGCCGACTCATACAGAATCCCGAAACCCTCGCCCACTGGATCGTAGCGTTCCCGTTCCTCGCCTTCGCGTACATAACGCTGAAGCTGTTGGTGAACAGGAACGTCGCCGCGAAGCCTCTGCCGACCGACAAGACCGGCAAACTGAGCGAGGAGGAGATACGCAAGCTGGTGGGACCCGCGTGGAGCACCTACCTCATGCCCATCCTCGTAGCGGCCGCAGTGGTGGTGCTGCTGGCCATGGGTCGCACGGGCACCGGATTCTTTGCCGGAATCACTGCGAAAAACGCTCTGTTCTGGGTGATCATCGGGATACCCCTGATTCACGTCATCTTCTTCCCTAACAACTCCAGGAAATGGGCACAGAAGTACGGGCCGTACATCTCGGTGGGTGCGATCGGCCTTTCCGCCGTAATCGCGTTTTTCCTGTGGTGGAAGACAATCCACATCGGCGCTTATCCCGCCGCAGCTCTCGACGACACTCGCTGGCTCGAGCCGTGGAGGTTCACCTGGATCGCATTCGGCGATTACGCGATCGACATCGGGGTGAAGCTCGACGGCTTCGGGGTGTTCGGGGCATTCATGGTCACCGTGGTGGCGCTTTGCATCCAGTGGTTCAGCCTGGGCTACATGTGGGACGACGAGTACGGTCGGAAGCATATCGGACGGTATTTCGCCGAGCACTCCCTGTTCGCTACCGGCATGCTGGGTGTGGTGCTCGCCGACAACATCCTCACTTTCCTCATCGGATGGGAGGTCATGGGCCTGTGCTCCTACCTCCTGATCGGCTTTTTCACCTACAAGCCGTCGGCCAACGCCGCTCAGATGAAGGCGTTTATTGTCACGAGGATCGGCGATGTCGGCTTCATGCTGGGCATTTTCATGCTCGGCCTGATGTTCACCTACACGAAGCAGCCGATAAGCCTGAACCTCGAGGAGATACGGTCGGTAGTCGTCGGATACAACTGGTGGGAGGCCGGGCTTGGGTGGCTCCCGACCGTCGCTGCGCTTCTGATTTTCATGGGAGCGGTGGGCAAATCGGCGCAGTTCCCGTTGCATGTGTGGCTTCCCGACGCGATGGAAGGCCCGACGCCGGTCAGCGCGTTGATTCACGCCGCCACGATGGTCGCGGCGGGTGTTTTCCTGGTGGCGAGATTCTTCTGGCTCTTCGAGCTTAGCCCGACCGCGATGATGACGGTCGCGTGGATCGGGGCGATCACGGCGTTCGGGGCGGCGACGATAGGCGTCGTTCAGTACGACCTCAAACGCATACTGGCCTACTCGACGATCAGCCAGCTCGGCTATATGATGATTGGTCTGGGCGTGGGTGCCGTCTCCGCCGGGATATTCCACATGCTGGCGCACGCCTACTTCAAGGCGTTGCTGTTCCTCGGATCAGGCGCGGTGATCTACGGCTGTCGGCACATCCAGGACATCCGCTATATGGGCGGTTTGTCAAAAAAAATGCCCCTCACTTACATCACGTTCCTTGCTGGGACGCTGGCGCTGGCGGGGATATTCCCGTTCGCGGGATTCTGGTCGAAGGATGAAATACTGGCGGGCGCGTTCCATCTCGGTCAGCACGGCTACACTCGTATCGTTCCCTTCAGCCAGGGCGAGGAGAGCGTGATTCTGAGGGTACAGGAGATGATGGGTCCGAACGCCGCAGGCTATGTGATCTGGTTTCTCGGTCTCGCAGGGGCGTTCATCACGGCCTTCTACATGTTCCGGCTGATCAGCTACGTTTTCCTTGGAACGGGCGGCAAGCCCGAGTTCCGTGGTCCGCAGTCGCCGGAATACGGGCATCATGCCCCCACCGAAGCGGACACCGCCGCGTATTCCGCATGGCCGACCCCGCCGGGGCCTTTCGAGAAGGAAGAGCGCGAGCACGGACCGGTGGAGCCGAAGGATCCTCCGTCGAGCATGACCATACCACTTGTCATTCTCGCTCTCTTCTCTCTGGGCTACGGTCTCATCGGCGCTCCGTTCATGGGAGAGAGGAACCTTGTGGCGAGTTTCCTGCATCATTTCCATGACTTCAGGATCAATCCTGAATCGCTGCACGAGCATCTGCATTTTCCTCAGTTCGACGGTCTGACAATCGGGCTGATGGTTCTCAGTTTCATCGTGGCGATAGCGGGTCTGCTCGCCGGTCTTGCAGTGAATAACACGCCTGCGGGGATCAGACTCAAGGAAAAATGGAAGGCGGCGCTGCCGGGGCTTTACCGGACGGTGTACAACAAGTACTACGTCGATGAGTTCTACGAGTCGTACGTGGTTCAGCCGGTGTTCTTCATCTGCCAGGTGGCAAGGGCGTTCGACAACTACATAGTGGACGGGATTGTCAACGCGGCGGGATGGATCACGTGGCAGTTTGCGAGGCTCCAGGGCTGGTGGGACAACGTGGTCATCGACGGGATCGTCAACGGCGTCGCGTGGCTTACAGGCTTCCTTTCCGACACGGTCAAGCCGATCCAGTCGGGCTACGTGCAGAACTACATGATGGTTGTCGTTGTCTTCGTGCTGTTCTATCTGCTCACTCTGTTCGTGAGATAGACTGGCGCGGAGTTGCATACGGATGGAGAAAAACACAATGGAGCAGGGCGATACGAACAATATGGACGAGCATCGTGAAAGACCCGTGCCGGCGGACGAGGGAGTATACGAGCTTCCGCGGACGGCTGACGACATGAAACGCGAACTCGCCGAGGGCACGGTATCGCTTCTCAGCGGCCTGATATGGTTCATAGTGACCGGCGTGGTCCTTGGCGGCCTGTGGCTTATGTTCGAAAGGGGCACGCTGATAAGCGAGTCCACCGAGTACAGTCGCGTTCTCAGCCTGATCGTCTTCCTCCCGGTGCTGGGAGTGATCTTCAACATCGCCGCGCCCCATCGCGGCCTGTTCTTCATCCGCCTGAACTCGCTCGTCTACACGATTCTGCCGTTTGCACTGTGCATGCTGCTGCTGTTCGGCTACTCGAAGGTCCGCGACGCGGACGGCTTTGTCATCTACACCGACCAGCTCGGCAATGAGCTCATAATCCGCGGCGACGGTACGCACGAGCCGATAATCGGCGAGAACGAGGATCCCTGGAATTACGAGCTCAGGGACGGGAGGTACATGATCGAGGTGGACGGAGAGCTCGAGCCGGTTCGCGCGACGGTGGTTAAGGACTACTACTACGAGCGGGGCACGGCTCGAATGCAGTTCGAGGAGCTCAGGAAGTGGGTCGTGATGACCGATCGCCCGGCCACCGAGGTCGGCGAGAGCGAGTACACGATCGCCAAGTTCGAGTATCACCTTGGTGTGGACGGCATCAGCTTCCCGCTGATAATTCTCACCACTCTTCTGAGCACGCTCGCCATTATCAGCTCGTTCAACATCACCAGAAGACTCAAGGAGTACATGAGCTGGTTCCTGCTTCTTGAGGTGGGGATGCTCGGCACTTTTGTCGCGCTCGACTATCTCCTGTTCTATATCTTCTGGGAGCTGGTGCTGGTCCCGATGTACTTCCTCATCGCTATCTGGGGCGGCCCGAGGAAGGAGTACGCGGCTCTCAAGTTCTTCCTGTACACCCTGTTCGGCTCGGTTTTCCTGCTTGTCGGGATTATCTCGCTCTATTTCCTCACGGGCAGGCAGACTTTCGATATCATCAAGCTCCAGGATCTGGCGCCTACGTACCTGTCCAGCGCATCCATGTTCCGTTGGCAATTGCTTCTGTTCGGAGCGTTCTTCCTGAGCTTCGCGATCAAGGTCCCGATCTTCCCGTTCCACACGTGGTTGCCCGACGCTCATGTCGAAGCACCGACTGCCATAAGCGTGCTGCTTGCCGGGGTGCTCCTGAAAATGGGAACTTACGGCTTCATGCGGATGAGCGTGCCGACATTCCCGGAGGCGGCCTATTGCCTTGCGCCCGCTCTCGGAGTGCTGGCGGTTATCAACATCCTCTACGGCTCGCTGGTGGCTATGGCGCAGACGGATCTCAAGAAGCTGGTGGCGTACTCGTCTATCGGGCATATGGGATTCGCGATGCTGGGAATAGCGGCGCTGAACAAATGGGGCATGAACGCCGCTCAGCTCCAGATTTTCAACCATGGAATCATCTCGGCAAGCCTCTTCCTCCTGGTGGGAGTGATCTACGACCGGGCGCATACGCGCGATCTGAACGTGTTCGGCGGACTTCTGCCGCAGATGCGGATGTACGGGATCATCATGATTATCGCCAGCATGGCGAATCTTGGTCTGCCGGGTCTGGCGGGCTTCTGGGGCGAGTTCTTGAGCCTGATGGGGGCGGTGAATCAGACCGATTTCATAACGTCCGGCGGACTGGCATTCTTCCGCGTGCTGGCGCCGATAGCGGTGATCGGGATCATCATCACCGCGGGGTATATGCTGATCATGGTGAAGAAGATTTTCATGGGACCGCTGAACGAGCGCTGGAGCTGGCTTTGGGACATGGACGCGAGGGAGCTGGTGGCGACGGTGCCGCTGATCCTGCTGATGATATTCATCGGGGTGTATCCGATGCCGCTGATAGCGCTGTTTGACCAGAGCATTGCCCGGCTGGTGGACCTTGCCCGGCTCGGAGCGGGTGTGCCGCCGGTGGGATTCTAGTCGAAAAATGGACGTTTCCTTCCCGGGCGGGGTTGTGATATACTTCGGACATAGAGGGCAGGGGTGAAAAAACCGGATCGACCCGGTGATATTAAGAAAGAACAGGACGCATCAAACGCCGTCCGGCGTGATTGCGGAGGTTACCCATGCGGACCCGCCATCTCTGGCTAATTGTGCTCGCACTTATCGTATTGCCCTTCACGGGGGCATGCGAGGATGACGATGAAGATCTGTTCGGAGGCTCGGACACGCTGTTACAGCGTTTCTTCATCGGCAGTGTGGCCATCCAGGCTGATGGAACCTACATTATCCCGCTTTCCAGCGTGACCACCATGCGATTCGAGTTATCGCGCGAGGTGACGCGCGCCAGTCTGGGAACTTTGTTCGATTTCGAGATCCTGATCACCAACCTTGATACCGGCGATGTTTTCAGGATCACCACCTGCAATTTGCAGGAGAACGGCGATCTCTACTGGCCGGATAGCACGAACAAGGTGATCGAATTTCGGGGATCCCACCCGTTCGATTACTTGATGGTCGGAGGGGATGCGATTCCCATCGGCTCGCCGGGTAATACCTTCGAGGTGAAAGTGGTGTTCCTGATCGGCAGGGCGGCGGACGGCACTCAGTTCGCGCTGACCGACGATGTCTTCTACATCGTCTGGACTGATAGCTCGCAGACTCTGTAGGGCTTTCCCCTGCGGGTCTTGACAGTCACTTCGCCCTGTGGTTACTTAAATTGCGGGGCGGTCCTCTCGGCAGGTACGCACCCGGAAGTGTCTCCCCTAAGAGGATTCCATATCGAATCCGATACCGGAGCTAAACCGGCTGCTCCCTGTTTGAGTCTTATTCTGTGCCGGATGCCTGCTCCCGCTCGGTTTTGCATTCTTCCCTTTTGCGTCATTCCGGAGGTGTCCCCATCATGATCCATAAGCCGATTCTATCCCAGCGGGGTTTTACGATCATCGAGCTGCTTACCGTACTGATGGTGATCGGGGTTCTCGCCACGATCAGCATGGTGGCGTTCAACAATGCTCGTGACAAGGCCCGACTCGCCCGCGTGAAATCCAACGTCGGCGAGATAGTGCTCGCCCTCGACAATTTCGCCATGAGCAACAACGGCCTTTATCCCGCCCTTACCGTCTACCACAACTCCCTTCCGCCCTCGGGAAGCATACAGTCCACCAATCCGGCTCCTCCGAACGATCCGATTCCGGGCGTCCCGTACGTGCTCAAGCGAATGGGCAACGCCATCATCGGCGGAAGCCCTCCCCTTGCGGATACCGGCAATCCTCTTCAGGACGACTTCTATCGGGACGTGAACGATATCTCCATCTCGCTCTTCAGGAACCGTCAGGGAGAATCGCCGTTTGACGGCAGCACCCCGATGCACCCGGTCGATCAACTGGTACTGAACGGCCAGCTCGCCGCGTATCCGCAGAATCCGCTGGCCGGGCCCGGCACTCCGATGATTAACGTGGCGTACATCCTCTACGACCATGACGCCCAGGCCAACAGCTTCCAGTGGGTGGAGATAAGACTGAATGCCAACGGCGAGGTTCGGCAGGGCCTGTGCCCTGCGAAACCCGCTCCGCAGGGAGTGTACGAGCCCATTGTGAACGTCTGGGACGAGGAATCCTATCCCCAGGGCAATTTCGCCTATATCCCGTTCGACTTCCACAACCAGCAGGGCACGTACTGCCGTGGCTACTGGATCATCTCCTACGGCGATCTGTCCACCTTCAGAAACAGCCCCTACAACAAGTTCGCGCTCGACCAGTTCGGGAATCCGTACGATCCCGGCTACAACAACTGGCCCAATTTCCCGCCTCCCTTCGGTGACGGGATCGCCGACACGCCTCCCGTGCCCGACTCGTTCGAGTGGCAGGTCAAGAGGATGATCGAGGGCGCGCTTGATGTAAAGGCCACGATATTCGAGGAGCAGCTCCAGATTACGGAGATCGAGATTTAGTCGGAATACACGCAATCGACGAAACACAGGCGGATTTCCCGGTCCGCCTTTTTTTGTGTCGCCGCGGATACGCTATACTCCTCCTGTTGTGAACCCAGAAAAGGCGAAATCCGAAGGGAGCGCTTCAACTTCGCGCATCTGGCTTACCGGCCCTGCCGCCGAATGGCTTGCTGCCGTTGTGCTGATGCTCCTGCCGTTTGCAGTCTATTTTCCCATCACAATCGGACAGGCGACCTTCGCAGGCTTCGACCATACCGGCATCAATCAGCCTTTGAAGCAGGCGGCGTTCGAGAGCGTTCGCTCGGGCGATCTTCCCCTCTGGGAGCACCGTCTCGACAGGGGACTTCCGCTCTATGCCGAGGGAGAGTCGGGGATTTTCTACCCGCTTAATCTTCTGTTCCTGATTCCCGGCGACTTCCTGACGGTCTATAATCTTTTGCTTCTGCTGATAATCGGGATCGGCGGGCTTCTGTTCTACTTCTGGATGCGGCGGCTCGGGGCCGGGCCTCTGGCAGCGTCTCTGGCGGCGGCATGCCATCAGTGGGGAGCGACGATCAACTTCAACAAGGCCAACATGAATATCCTGGAGGGATTCATCCTTGCGCCGCTGCTGATGCTGCTCCTGGAGCCGTACGGCGGGCACGGCCTGGAGTGGGACAAACCCTGGCGACGAGGCGCGATGATCGGTCTGGTTTTCGCGGCGATGATATTCGCGGGCCAGGCGCAGTACGTTGCCTATACGGGTCTGTTCGCCCTCATCTATGTCGTCCTGCGCTCGCTTTTCTCTCTCAGGCTGGGCTGGATGCCGGTGCTCAGGTCGATGCTGCTCCCGACAATCATCGGCGGAATCCTGGGGGCAATCGTGGCGGCTGTTCAGCTCCTTCCCACGCTCGAACTGATCGCGCTGAGCGAGCGATCATCGGCGGCTTTGCCCGAAAGGTTCTATACGCACGGTCTCTGGATGACGCCCGACAGGCTGTTCGCGGTGTTTGTCTTTCCGGCGTATCACGTGTCGCTCGACCTTCTGATGCCGTACTTCTCGACCACCGTCTATGTTGGTCCGATCGTCCTGCTTCTTGCGGGATACGCGATACGTTTCCGTGGAAGAATCGCGACAGGTGCCCTGTTCCCCCTGTTGATCGCGGGGTTGATTTT
>CAYLVL010000104.1:0-8637 GCA_964387135.1 uncultured Planctomycetota bacterium | reverse complement strand
AGAGACACTCGCGGCGAATTACTTCGGCGATATCGGCAGCCATGTCTTCAAGGCACTCTGGTATCTTGAAAAAGTCGAGGGCGGGGTGGCAAACGCTCCCGAGGGAGTCGAGGAGCGCGGCAGGTGGCTTGGCGAAATCTACGCCAAAGCGGACGCGCTTCTTTCCGAGGCCCGCAACCTGGAAAACGAAATCTGGGACATCCTCAAGCCTCTTTCCGAGAAGCTCGGCGATCTGTGGCGCGATGAATCGCTGACAAGGTCGCTGGGTATCGACAGGCTTATCCGGAGAATCGCACTCAGGGAGGAGAACCTTTTCGAGAACAGGGCCGCCGAGGAAGTAACCGCGATAATCGAGGAGCTCTACAAGGCAACGCTCGAGCTTTACAGGGAAGCCATCTACACCGATGTGATTCCGAGCAGGGCTGAGGTCGAGGAGCTTGTCACGAAGCTCGAGGAGATCACCCGGGCCCCTGATTTCGAAGCCGTGTGGAATCGTCCGAGGGAAGTGGCTGAAATCGCCGAGCGATGGAATTCCGGCGATTCCGACCTCATGAAACTCTGGAAGGAGACTCGAAGCTGGAGCCTTGACGATTTCCATCGCATCTACGATGAGCTCGGTTGCCCGTTTGATGTCAAGTTTGCCGAGAGCGAAGTGGAACGTGAAGGGCTGAAGATAGTGCAGGCGCTGGAAAACGAGGGGATCGTCACGACAAGCGAGGGTGCGAAGATCGTCGAGATCGACCGGCAGTTGCATGAGCGCTTTGGTGAATCCTTGAAGGACAAATACCGCGTTCTAGTTCTTGTCCGGGCGGACGGCGCGTCGCTGTACGGTGCGAAGGATCTGGCCCTGGCGAGGCGGAAGTTCGAGGACTACGAGATAGAGGAATCGATCTACGTCGTCGGTAACGAGCAAAGGTTCTACTTCCAGCAGTTGTTCCAGATACTCAGGCTCATGGGTTTCGAGCAGTGGGAGAAATGCTTCCATCTGTCGTACGAGCTCGTGATGCTTCCGGGCGGCAAGATTTCCAGCCGATCCGGGCAGGTTGTGCTCTATGACGACGTGATTAACGAGTTGAGAGAGCGCGCCTACGGTGTGGTCAAGGAAAAGAATCCGGGGCTGGATGAGGATGTCAAGCGGGATGTGTCGGAGATGGTGGCGAAGGGTGCGCTTATCTACGGCATGCTGAGGGTCGACACGAACAAGAGGATCAACTTCGATTTCGATGAGGTTCTCGATTTCGACGGTCGCAGCGCTCCGTACATTCAGTACGCCTGCGCGCGAGCCAACAGCATTTTCAGAAAAGCGGCGAGCGAGGGGATTGATATCCCGGAGACGGTCGGGGAGGATGATTTCGCGGGCGAGCTTGAACCGATCGAGATCGACCTGATAGGGCTGCTGGCGAGATTCCCGCAGATCGTGCAGAAAGTGGTCGACGACAAGAAACCTATACATCTCTCGAACTACGTCTACGATCTCGCGGTTGCGTTCTCGGATTTCTATCATAAGTGCCCGGTGCTTACCGCCGATGCCCCGATCAGGCGCGGCAGAATGCTCATGGTGAGAGCCGTGCGTCTGACCCTTGAAGCCGGTCTCGGGCTTCTGGGCATCAGGGCGCCGGATGTTATGTGAGGATGTTAGGGATCGGTCGAGGTTGTTGAAGCCATGAAGAAATTGTGCCGAACACTCGTTTTCATGCTGATTGCCACTGTTGTTCTTGTAGGTCCGATAGCCGATCGACCGTCCGATGCCCGTGCGACCAGCAGGGGAGGCGAGCGCCGACAGGACAACCGGTGGACCGGTGTATGGGACACCAGCTACGGACGCATGGAGCTGTCGCAGACAGGAAACAGAGTGGTCGGAACATACGAACCGAATACCGGTAGAATATCAGGCACGGCCCAGGATCGGTCGCTTACTCTGCAATGGTCGATCACCGATGAATCGGGCACCGAATCGAGCGGGATCGGTTCTTTCGAGCTTGCCGAGAGCCTTGACAATTTCAGCGGCTGGTGGAGCTACGAGGAGGGCGGCAAGCAGAACAACTGGTCCGGGGTCAAGAGTGGGGACAGGGAGGTGTCCGGCACCATTGCCGGGGTCGACTACTGCCTCTGGAGAGGCTCCTGGCTGGCGGATCAGGGCACCATCACCATGAGCCAGGATATCGAGAGTAACGAAGTGCAGGGGCAGTTCGTGAGGTCTTCCGACAGGGGGACCTTTGTCGGCACCGCTGAAGGCTGGACATTGACGTTTGAGTGGGAGACGGACGAAGAGAGCGGAGTTGGGGAATTCGAGATGTCAAACGATCTTGCCTCATTTGTCGGATGGCTTGAGCCTGCCGGCGGTGAAAGCGAGGACTGGGAAGGTCGGTTCATGCCTTCCGAAATGCGGGAGGGTGCTGCGGCTGACAGCGGCAAGCCGGGCAAGCTCGCGGAAGAGAGGAATTGACGTGATGGCGCGCAATTGCTTGCATATTCTCTTGTCTATTGATAAATGCTATACTGCACAAAAATATGCCGGAGGTGCAGCCGTGCTCCGATACAAGGCACTACTGCTTCTGATACTGGTCTCTGTGTTGCTGGCGTTCGGTCCCGCCGTCGGCGCCCAGGATGCCGGCCAGGATTATCCACGGTTCGAAGGCATCTGGGAGACGGATCTGGGACGGATGGCGCTATGGCAGGCCAATGATGCGGTCTGGGGGATCTATAGCGGCTATGGCGAAATCGGAGGCCATATCGAGGAGGACGGTGTCTTCCGATTCTGGTACGAGGACGATCCCGATGATGAGGGAACCGGGTGGTTCGCGCTGAATGATGACGGGCAGGGATTCTACGGATTCTACTACAGCTCCATAGAGCCAAGCGTCCACGGCAGGTGGGAGGGCACTCTTCTCGGGCCGAACAACTATGAGATATCGGATCGTGACGCACTTAACTACGAACCGGGAGAGGAATATGTTCCGCCGACCGACGGCGGTCCCGAAGTGCCGCCTTCATCCGCCCCGCCCGAAGTAAGCGTACCCGCTACCGACGAATCGGAAACCGAGGTATCGACGACGGCCTGGACCGGAACCTGGGATACCGGACGTGGCTACCTCGTGCTGGCTGTCAGCGAATCGACCATCTACGGCAGCTTCGGCGAGGAGGGCATTATTGAGGGCGAACTTGCAGGCGATACTCTTTCCGCTACCTGGTCGGTCACCCTCGATGACGGCACAATCGATCAGGGCGAAGCCCTTTTCACAATCGCCGAGGACGGAGCATCCTTCCGTGGAACCTATAACAGGTCCGATGATCCGAACCTCTGGCTGCCATGGATCGGCACAAAGCTGACCGATCAGATCACAAGTTTTGTGATCGAGGAGGAGGAGACCTCACCTCTGACTCAGGCGGGTAATATCGAAGAGACAACACCGGTCGAGCCCGTGGAGGCGGTGGAGGCGGAGCCTGAAGAGGTTGTTGAAGAGACGGTCGAGGAGCAAGCAGAACCTGTAGAGGAGACAGAAGAAGAAGCCTTGGTCTACGAGATTCTGCTCACTGCGACCGGCGACTGCTGGGTAACACTAAGAGGCGAGGATGGCGAGTCGTTCGTCGGGATGATGCAGGAAGGCGATGAAGTGGAACTGACCGATTCAATCGGATTCTATCTCAGGGCCGGAAGACCGGAGTGTCTCATCGTGGAGTTTAACGGGGAAATAATCGAGTGGGAGACCGGTCAGGTCGAGATGATTCTCCCGCCCGACGCGGAGATCACAATCATGGAGTCCGACTGAAAGAGGATATCCCCTTCGAGCGTTAGTACGTACAAAATGCGAACCGTACAAGGTGTCCCCGTTTCTATTTTGGATGCCGGCCGGCGGTCGGGGTTCCGAGAAAGGGCATATACCAGTGGGGTGCGGCATTCAACGCCGTCATGCCTTCATTTTCTCAGATACTGTTCGGAGATCTTCCTTACCATCTTGCGGTTCTGATGGTGTCCCGACCTGACACCGATCACGTGCGCCCGAAGCCGTCGGCCGGTGAGAAACATATCCCCGAGGATATCCAGCATCTTGTGATAGCAGAACTCGTCCTCGAACCTTAAAGGCTGACTTGTATGGTCCTTGTGGACGATAAGAATCTGGCTCTCGTCCCTGTGTTTCACCGCTCCCGACGCCAGAAGATCCGAGACCTTCTCCTCCTTGATGAAAGTCCGGGCAGGTCCGATACGGCTGCGGAAATTCTCCGGAGTGACATCGATCTGCGCGATCCTCTTTCCCACGTAATCATTCGGGTGGTCGAGGTAGTAGGTCAGGCGAAGGGTGTCGCATGGCAAAACCATGAGCAGGGCTCCATCGTCTATGAACATCGGCCTGTCGATGATGATCTCGTTCCTTGCAGCGTCCTGCTCAATAATCCCGACCTCATCGATCGCCTGGATGAAAGGAGCCGCGCTGCCGTCGATGAGGGGAACCTCGATCGAGTCGATTCGGATCAGGGCGTTGTCGACCGATACCGAAATCGGGTGCGTCTGACCGTCAGTCACAAGCTCGAACATCGGACCGTGATCGGCGGGTGCGGGATGGATTTCGACTGTGATCTCCTGTCCGGTGAACGCTCCCCGGCCTTTGACAACCGCGACATCCCGGAGTGTGTGTTGATTCCGGCTCATGAGTTCAGGTTCTATTCCGAGTCCTCCGAAGGCACTTCGTCCGGGGCAGACGGTTCTTCAAGATCTGTCATGCCCTCTAATCTTCCCTTGATCCAGTCCACAAGCTCGCCTGGGAATTCAGGATAAGCGGTGAACAGGTCGGTTCCGTGAGCGCCGCCCTCGAACGCGTGAAGCTCTCCGCCACGGGCGGCCTGGCTCAGACTCTGGGCGCCCCGGAAGCTCTGCGTATCAGCTTCTGCCGACGCTATAAAAACGGGCATCACACCGAGATCGTGACCTCTCGGGGACGGCCTTATCCCGTGATAGCTCACCCCGGGACTCAGAAGCACGAGACATGCCGGCGGATCGTTTTCACCTGCAACCACCTCATCGGCAGCCGCGATAACGGCAAGGTTAGCGCCGATACTCGCGCCGACAATGCAGAGCTTGGCCGGGTCAACATCATCACGGCTGCGAAGATACTCCAGCCCGGCCTTGAAATCATTTACGGCCGCCGCCCACTGCTCCTCGCTGAATCCGGTGTAGCTTACCGATCCCTCGCCTGTGGAGTCGCCATGTCCACGCATATCAATCGCCAGCGAGCTGATGCCTGCTTCCGCAAGCAATCTCTGGAAATCGGCGTATGTGCTGCGGTCCTTGCCGAGCATGTGCGCGAGCAGGCAGGCGGGCAACGGCCCTTCCCCGATTCCCCCGACCCAGGTGCCCACGATCGTGATGCCGTCGGACGTGTCGAATGTCACTTCGCTCGACTCGACAGCGGTTGAGCTCTCGTTTGCCGGGGGAGGGGACCCGCCGCGAGGGCCATCGTCACCTGAAGGTTGATTGCCTCCGCAGGACATGGCTGCGGCAAGCATGAAGGACAGGATGAGGAGTATGGTTGAGTGTCGCGTACTTTTCATGGCTCCGTCTCTCTTTTGCCTAGGAATGAAAAAAACGCCACCGGCGTCATGCCGTGGCGTATCAAACCAAACCGATATGCCTGTTGTCAATCGGTCATGCAATCGCTAATGCCGGTGCGGATTCCTGCTCCTTGACTCCTGCTGCTCCTCGACCGGCTCCATATACTCCGAGAGATCTCCCTCAGGCATCATGGTGTCGGTGACTTCCGCCGTGTCTTCTCCAAGAATCTCGACGGGCAGGCTGTACCATCCGTACACGATATCCTCGGTCTCCAGGACCGCCTTTATTTCCTCGGGCGCCTCGTACTCGTCCTGAAGGTAATAGTACGGATCGTCGGGCCCCATGGTAAGAAGCCGCGCGATGATTGTGTTTCCGGTCTCGCGTTTCTCGAATTCCTCGATGATCTCGTCCAGATCCTCGGGCGGCATGTACATGTAGCCGCCGTAGTAGTAGTCCTCCGTTCCGGCACCCATGTAGTAGTACGATGAATACAAGCCGTACGAGACTCCCCCGTAAATCTCAACCGATGTCTGGCCGGGCGGGAAATCCTCGGGAATTTCGATTTCCACCACTTTCTCGATCGGATCCTCGCGATACGGTCTGAGAGTTACCAGTAATTCGATCGTGTCTCCCTGGTGATAGCCTACGAGCGTAGTGGGAGTGTACTCGTCCACATACTGCTCCATGCCCTCCATGCTCTGCATGTAGGCTTCAAGTTCCTCCATGGGCATGTCCTGGATGTTCTCGGGGGGCATGTAATCAAACGGCTCCGACGTCCCGACTTCCTCGTCCTTGGCTTCCTTGTCGTCCAGCTCTCCGGGACCGGTGTAGCCGATGGCTCCGGGACCCATGTTCGGGGCGTTCTGGAAACGCGCGCGAAGAATCTCCATGGTCTGTCTCGCGCTTGTTGTCTCCACTTCGATGTCTACCCGCGTGAGCCTGACTTCCCTGTACGGATTGCCCAGCGTGAGCATGTTCAGCGCTTCGTAGAATTCGTTCAGGGACTCGTGGAGTCCGTATCCGGCGTAGAACAGGTTCTCGCGCTCGATGGGGCGCGCGAGACCTTCACCGTGGATCGAGAAGCTGACCCGGCACGTGCCGTGCCCGGCCCGATCCGATCCATACAACAGACCCTCCATCGGCATGAGCCAGCCGAGGAACGCCAGCCAGTCTTCCTTGTTGATTACGCTGTAGTTGTATCTCTGCGTGCGATCTATGTCATGGTCGATAACCGTCAGGTTGAACTCCACCATGTCCGGCGTCTCCCTGAGCGTGCCGCCGATCGCGGTGAGACGGTCCTGCGTGACCGTGCCGACCACCTCAATCGGCTCCCCGAGCTTGTAGGAGCGATCCAGCGCTGGCATGGTGTAGACGATCCTGGTCGTGACAAACGGGAGGTTGGTCAAACCGTCCGCGAGGAACGGGTGACCGAATGCGAGAAACCTGCCGTCATCGTCGACCCATGTCAGAGTGCCCACCGCCGTCAGGTCCAGGTCGCCGCTGGCAAGCTGAGCGCCGACACTCGCGCCGGGTTCGAGCACCGTTGGGCCAAGCAGTATGGGTACTCCGTCGCTTGTCCCTCCGCCGGGACCCATTACGAGGTCCATGTACGGAAGTCGCTCCTCGGCGAACTCCCTGAGCCTTGCGTATCCCTGCTCGCTGAGTCCCGACACGATCAAAGGAGTTCGGCAGGGAGTCATGACAAGTGTGTCGCCGCCGTAGGCGGCTTCGAGGTCCGCTCCATCACGCTGGTTCTGAGCCAGAAGCACCCTGTTGAACTCGCGCCCTGCGACCTGGATCGGCTCTCTCAGCTCGGCGGGAGAAGACGAAATGCGGGGGGCTTCCTCTTCGGGATAGGTTAAGGCTCGGAGCATCTCGTGGATCGGTGTCGCCCCGACAACATCGCCCTCGGTAAAGTAAGGTCCCCAGCTCAATGCTCCTATGAGCTTCCCGTCGATGAACACCGGGCTGCCGGAGTAGCCACCTGCGATGCCTCCCGACTCGTCAACCGCGTCGCCCCATATCCTGAGAAGGATCAGAGGCCCGTGGTTGAATCCCATGTTGGCAAACACATCGATGATTTCGCATTCAAATTCCCGGATCTCCGTACCCCGGATGACCGTCCTGCACACACCCTGCATGCCGGGCTCAAGCTCGCTGACGGTCATGGTAGGTATGCTCGCGCTCGCCGGAGCGGTCCAGACGGCACCGATCACGAACGCGAGACATGCCAGTAGTGTAAGTCTTAAACGCATGTTTCATTCTCCCTTGATTGACGCGAATCCCCGTACAGCCGGGCAACGCGGTCAACATATTATCGATGGCTACCCGCATTTCCACCTAATGAGGGCTAATCGCCCGATATAGGAGAGGCGGGGCATACCTCAAGCTGCGCGGAGGGTCAGCGCCTACAGCATATCAGACTTGATCAAGCCCTGCCTGGTTTCACTTTGCATATTTCAAATTCGGTGTTGCGCATGGGTTATGTGGGAAAACCACTATTGGAGCGACCTTGCCGCTGCCTGAAATCGGAAAAAAAAGACGTCCCGTCGACCGAGACGCCAGTTTCTCTTAATCTTGTTTCCCGTCGTTGATTCAATCCTCGTCCTCGCCCGCCACTGCCGACTTGCGCGCTTCTATTACCCGCTTCGCCAGGTCCGGCGGCACTTCTTCGTAGTGACTGAACTCGATCTCGAAGCTTCCGCGACCGCCGGTCATCGAGTTGATATCCGCCGAGTAATTCAAAAGTTCCTTCATCGGGACCGTGGCTTTCACCACCACGCTCATGCCCTTCGATTCCGTGCCGAGAATACGTCCGCGCTTGGCGGTCAGGTCGCCCATGATGTCGCCCATGAACTCCTCGGGAACCTTCACTTCGAGATTGTAGATCGGCTCCATGAGGATTGGATTGGCCTGGATGAATCCGGCCTTGAATCCCTTGCTGGCGGCGGTCACAAACGCGATTTCCTTCGAGTCCACCGGGTGATGCTTGCCGTCGTAGACCGTGACCCTCACGTCGACAACCGGATACCCGGCGATCACTCCCTTTTCCATCGCCTGAACGACGCCCTTCTCAACCGCCGGTATAA
>CAYLVL010000103.1:4728-8666 GCA_964387135.1 uncultured Planctomycetota bacterium | reverse complement strand
GTCCTACCGCAATATCGGCGGAGTTCGACCTGACCGGCGAGGAGCTGGGCATGTGGGATGTTGACGTTGTCAACGGTTGCTGCTCCGATCCGGGTGTCGGACAGGAGCTTTTCGAAGTCACGGACTGCCCGATCCCGACCGTCTGGAGCATCGAGCCCTCCAGCGCGGAGCCGGACACGGTTGTGGATGACGCGATCATAACCTGCTCGAATCTCATGGACGGGGCCTGCCTGGAGACCTATCTGTCCATGGCGGGCGAGCCGGACATAGCCGGCACCGACGTGACATTCATTGACGACACCACATTGACTGCGGACTTCGATCTGACCGGAGCCGCGGAAGGTCGGCGCGATGTCGTGGTGATCAACGGCTGCTGCACTGAATCGGGAGTCGGAGAAGAGTTGTTCTTTGTCACATCATGCCTGACTCCCGTCATCGTCTCGATCGATCCGACCTGCATGGAGACGGGGTCGCTGGTTGACGACGCGCTGATCACGGTGGAGGGCAACCTGGAAGATGGAGCCTGCCTGGACGCCAGGCTGGTCGCTCCGGACACTACGGAGTATCCTGCCACCGAGGTGGTTTTCATCGACGAATTCTCAATGACCGCGGACTTCGATCTTACGCAAGCGGAAGCCGGATCATACGATCTGGTCGTCGTCAACGGATGCTGTAGTGACGACGCGGTCGCGGAGGACATTGTTGAAGTAAGGCAGGGCGCAGGGACCCTGAGCCTGTTGGCCACCGGACTTCTGCCCCCGACAATTCCATATCCCGACGACAAGCAGTTCTGCGTGGTCGGAGACGATACCGACGGTCATGCGGGAGTGTACTTCTTCGGCAACAACTACGAGATTCACTACTACCCGCTGGACTACTCCGCAGCATCATCGGTGTACTTCACCATGGAAGGGAACTACGGAATCGATCCGGAGAATTTCTTCGGCCCCCCGAGCGATCTCGGAGCGATCGAAGTGGATTCCTCGGGCGGTGTGACTATCACGTCGCACGGCACGGGATACATATGGGAAACAAACGAGCAGAACATGTGCGCGATTTGGTTCTCCCCCGACAATCCAGTCGTGGAGAACGCTTTGACCCTGTTGGCGGAATACGGTTCGATCACAACCAAGGACTGCGAATCCTCGCTGGAGCATGAGGGCATTCTGTGGACGCTGTTCGGGGTGACGACAGTGGTCAATCCGGTCGTCGAGACCACTCTGGCGGGAATCGGCTACCCGTACGACAGCGGGGCTCACGAGGACGGATGGTCCATCAGCTGGGCGCCTCTGGATCAGGTCGGAAGCGTGGACTGCGAGGTTTCCGACCTCGAGGACTACAAGCTCGCCATAGACAGCGATCCCCAAGGCCTTGCTAATCCGGACTATGACATCATTTTCTACTATCTCGAAGGCGCTCCCGACGATGTGGGAATCGAGGTGTTCGCGGCGGTCCTGGCGGACCTCGGTGAAACACGGGAATGCCTTGGAACCATCGACACTGGATTCCTGGGAACGCCGATCGACATCAGCGTCATCAACTCGTTCGAAAACATCGGATGCGCCGACAGCAACTGGTTGTGCGTGCTCGAGGACAACGGAGACGAAACCTGGCACGTCAGCATCTTCGACTACAACGGCAACCTGATTACCAGGACCACACCCATCGACGGTGAAGCTCTGGGACTCGATTGCGATACAGCCAATCAGGAGATCCACGTGTGGGCCGATGTACTGGGCACGCTCACATACTTCATCCTCGGATGGTAAAAGCCAGGCTCACCGGCAGCCTGCGCTAATGAATATGCAAAGCCCCCTGATTCGAGGGGGCTTTTTTGATGTCCGAGGGGGTGGATGCGGCTAAAACAGGCTGTCAGTCGCCGAACTTGATGCCCTGCGCGAGCGGAAGCTCGGTCGACCAGTTGATCGTGTTGGTCTGCCTTCGCATGTAGGCTTTCCATGCGTCACTGCCCGCCTCCCGACCGCCGCCGGTTTCCTTCTCGCCGCCAAAAGCCCCGCCGATTTCCGCGCCGGAGGTGCCGATGTTGATGTTCGCGATGCCGCAGTCGGAGCCGCGATGCGACAGGAACGCCTCGGCGGAGAGAAGATTCGTCGTGAAGCAGGCGGATGAAAGACCTTGCGGCACGCCGTTCTGGATTTCAATCGCTTCATCGATGGAGGAACACTTGATGGCGTACAGGATGGGCGCGAATGTCTCCTCCTGGACGATATCCCACTCGTTTTGCGCAATTACGATGCAGGGCTTGACGTAGTGACCGTTTTCAAGGCCTTCGATGGTGATCGGCTCACCGCCGCAGACTATCTCGCCCCCTGCATCCTTTATGCGCTTCAAAGCGGCCTGCATGACCTCGACCGCAGCCGCGTTCACCAGCGGTCCCATGAGAGTGCCCCTGTCGAGCGGGTCTCCGATGGGGACTGATTCATAGGCTTTGGCCAGTCGTCCGATAAGATCGTCGAAGATCTTCTCGTGCACGATGATCCGTCGGGTGGTGGTGCATCTCTGACCAGCGGTACCTACCGATCCGAAGAGGATGCCCCGGACGGCGAGCTCGATGTTCGCGTCGTCCATGACGATTATCGCGTTATTGCCGCCGAGTTCGAGGATGGTACGACCGAGCCTCTTGCCGACAACCTCACCGACATGGTGACCCATCTCGCAGGAACCTGTCGCGCTGATGAGCGGGACGCGCTTGTCGGAGATCATAAGCTCGCCGACAGTGCCGCCTCGACCGATCACAAGGTTGAAGATGCCCTCAAGTCCGTTGGCTTTCATTATGTCGTTGCAGATGTGCTGGACTGCTATAGCGGTAAGAGGCGCCTCACTGGAAGGCTTCCAGAGCATTGTGTCGCCGCAGACTGCCGCTATCGCGCTGTTCCAGCACCATACTGCGACCGGGAAGTTGAAGGCGGAGATGATGCCGATTGTGCCAAGCGGATGCCACTGCTCGTACATGCGATGGCCGGGGCGCTCGGAGTGCATGCTGAGGCCGTAAAGCTGGCGCGAAAGGCCGACTGCGAAATCACAGATGTCGATCATCTCCTGCACTTCACCCTCGCCCTCCGCGACGATCTTGCCCATCTCGAGAGTGACGAGAGCGCCAAGCTCGCTTTTCTTCTCGCGAAGAGCATTGCCGAGTTGCCTGATGATTTCTCCGCGCTTCGGCGCGGGCAGCATACGCCAGGTTTTGAACGCTTGCTGCGCTTTCCCGATGACCTGCTCGTAGTCGTCCGGACCCGCCATGAGCACGGTGGCAAGCCTGCTGCCGCAGATGGGGGTGAATACTTCAAGCTCGCCGCCGGACGGTTTTTCGATCCACTCTCCCCAGCATGCACCGGAGTTGACGTCCTTGATTCCGCAGGCTTCAAGTATTTCCTTGTATTGCTTTTTCATGAATGGCCTCCATTACTGCCGGGTGCGCCAAGACGCATATTGATGACCCCGAGAATGAAAACGGGATGCAATGGCGGATTGTAGAACGTTCTAAGCCGGAGGTCAATTAAGACAATAACCGCTGATTTGGACATTTGACAAGCGAATTGGGAGGGTATACAGTTGATGCAAGTTACCTGTCGAGGAGGTACGGAAGGTGTCGGGACGCGACGTAATGAAAGACGACAACAAATGCAAGCCTCTCTTCAGGCTGATAATCCCCCGGGCGCCTTATCCCAACATATTCAGTCATATTGCAATGCCCCCGCTTGGGGTTATCTACGTAGCCACGTCGATCAAGGAAAAGACGGGCTGGGATGTCGAAGTCATCGACGAGCACAACTGGCGATCGGGGGTAACCAGGCGGGTGCTTGCAAGGGACCCCATCGCGGATCAACGGAGTCTGCAGGCTCGGAGGCCGGCCGATGCGATCGGCTTCTACGGCGGGCTTACATCGACCGTTCCCAGGCTGTTTGAACTAACCAAGT
>CAYLVL010000103.1:0-4718 GCA_964387135.1 uncultured Planctomycetota bacterium | reverse complement strand
CCAAGTATTTCAAGGCTTTGGGAATTCCCACGGTGGCGGGTGGAGCACATGTCGACGCGCTTCCCGAGGAAGCGATTTCGGAGGGTGTCGACATAGTTGTGCATGGAGAAGGGGAAGATACAATTCTGGAAATCCTGGAGGCATGGGAAGACAAAAGGAGTCTCAGTGATATTGCAGGCATCAGCTTCAAGGATGAAAACGGCGATTTCACGAGGACGAGGCAGCGAGAACCCACATGCGACCTGAACAAGCTTCCCATGCCTGATTTCGATGTGATGGTGGAGATGAAGCGACCCCTGGTGTTCGTTCCCTTCGAGCGCACTCGCGGCTGCAACTATAAGTGCGAGTTCTGCATCGTGAACGACCGCTTCGGACCCAGCCGGTCCGCATCACCCGAGAAGGTGGCGCAGGAGCTCGAGTATCGTGTCGACAGCGGCTACAGGCATTTCTTCTGCATTGACGACAACTTCACCCAGGGCAGAGAGGACACCATAAGGCTCCTGGATTTGATCCAGGACATCAAGAGACGCAAGAGGGTGAATCTCGATCTGACGGTGCAGGTGCGAAGCTCGGTGGGTAGGGATGAAGAGCTGATGAAAAAGATGCGCGCGGCTGATGTCAGACTTCTTTGCATCGGGCTCGAATCGCCGATCAGGGAAGAACTGGAGAGCATGTCCAAGCGTCAGACCCCCGAACAGATAGAAAAAGACGTGAGGAACCTGCGGCGTCACGGTTTCATGATTCATGGAATGTTCATTTTCGGCTACCCGCTCGAGGATGCGAGTGCGATGACGAAGCTGACGCTGAGGGAGCGCGCGGACAGGTACATCGCGTTCATCAAGCGGACTGCGTTGGACACGATCCAGGTGATGAAACCGGTACCGATACCGGGAAGCCGTCTTGCGGAGCGACTCAGAAAGCAGGGACGCATACTGCCGCTGAGCAAGGCCGGCTGGGACAGGTATGACGGGAACTTCCTTACATTCATGCCGGATATCGGCGTGTCGGCAAGCGAACTGCACAAGCAGGCGACGCGGATTATGCGCAGATTTTACAGCCCGGTGAGCTTCCTCCGGTTCCCGGTGCTGGTGTTCACAACACCGGTGGATATACTGCGCGAGGGATTCTCGCGCGCGCACAAATACGCCAGGGATCGGGCACAGAGCACACAGGAAGCGATATCCGGAGGAGTGGAGAAGGTGTCGGCGCTGAAAGCCGGATTCCAGGACGCGTGCAACGAAGTCTCCAGACGCTGGCGCAACGCGAACCTTAGGACAATGGGGAGCATGGTCTTCACAAGCTGGGTAAAGACCGGGCACCACGCGGCATACATGAAAATGCTCAGCAGTCTTCAGACCAAGCTCGGAAAAGAAAGAGGATAGCGCCGGTCCTTATTCGCTCAGGCGCCAGTAGCCGGAGACCGGATCGCCCTCCCGCGTATGCGGGTCGACATAGGTGAAACGACGACCGTCCTCGGTCATGAAGTGCTGTCTTTCCGCATCGAGAAACCATCCCTGCACGATCTCATCCTGGTAGGTTATCGCGCCCGACTCGCGATACATTTCCGAAAAGGTGATCGGCTCATCGTCCGCGGGCTCCTGAGGTGGAGCGGTGAAGAATGAAACGACGATATAGACCAGGAGCAGCAATGCGAGAAGGATGATGCTGATTGTCAGCGGACGCTGAAGGGGATGGCCCGGCGCGATGCGTCCGACGGGCCTGGGCAGGCGTGTGGGGGGAATACGGTAATCCCCGGGTGGAAATTCAACTATGCGACCGGTCTCCTCCTCTATTTCCTCGGAGGATTCCCCGCTTGAATCGTCCTCCACCATTTCCCTTGGATCTTCAGGCATGCAGCCACCGGCGATATGCTAAACGTGCGGCTCTTCCGTGCCGCCTACCATTCGCTTCCTGGCGGGATGGAAGGGCTCATCCGCCCTGGCGATATTGCTGTCCTCGAGATTGGCCATGTAGTTGTCGAGGATGATGGGAGCTTCCGGGCTGAGCAGCTCTGCGACAAAATCGCCATCCCTGATTTCATTGAGCATGTCCTCGAGAACATGTCGGGTATGCTGGTCGATAAGCCTGGGCCCCCTGGTAGCGGCTCCGAAAGCGGCTGTCCGGCTGATGGCCTTGAACGCCTCGACAGGTCCGAGCAGATCGTAAACGATGGCGATGTGCGGCAGCTCATAAAGGGTGGCCATGCGGCAGATCGCGGGATCGTAGCCGGCATGGATCATTGTTGCCACCACCGCGCGCAGCAACTCGATGATCCCGCCCACGAGAAGGGCCTGCTCAACGAAGAGATCGGTCTCAACTTCCTCCCTGACCGTGCTCCAGCGGATCCCCGCTCCGGGTCGCGCGCAACCGACAGCCGCTGCGAGGAGTTCGAGGCGCTCGCGACATCGTCCGGTCACGTTCTGCGCTTCCGCGAGTATTGCGGGGAGACCGCTCCCTTCAGTATAGAGGCGCCGGACTTCGATTCCCGGACCGTGGGGCGCGATCAATCCGCAGTCGACATCATCCCTCGGCGCCCACTTGCCGAAATGAAGGCTCGCGCCGTGGGCGAGTACGACAATTGCGCCGGAAGAGACGCGGGACATCGCCGCTTCGGCCGCTTCATGGATGAACTCATCGGGAACAAGAACGAAGACGGCCGTAGCTCCATCTGCGGCATCGGGGATATCAGCAAAAGGAAGCCCGTCCGCTTGCGCAATCTCACGATTCGGACTGCCGGGTCGAAGGCCCACCGTTACCGGAAGACCGCTGTCGTGCATGTTCAGAGCCTGCGCCCGGCCCTGGTTGCCGTAGCCGATCACCGCGACAATCTCGGCGGGACCTTCAGGCCCCGTCAGCGGGGGGATTTCGTAGGTGCGATACGGAGGTGAGTCGGTAGACATTTCAGCGCCCATTTGCTGATGCTCTATTTTCCTGCTCTTTGCTCGCGAAGCTTGATGATGGCGAACACACAGTAGTTGATGATGTCGCGGTATTCGCTTTCCCTGCCCTCCGCGACCTGCGCCTGCTCGCCGGTGGCGTCCAGTTCCTCAAGACGCTGGATGCGCTTGACCTTGATGAGAATCTGATCGGTGATTGAAGGCAGGCGCATATCGCGCCAGCTTTCGCCGTAGTCGTGATCCTTCGCTCTCAACAGCGACTGGGCCTCGGCGACGATCTCGTTATACTGTCTTATTGTGTCTTCTACCGGCATGAGCTCGCTTACCGTTCACAGGAAGTGGCAGTAGTATACCAGAGACACGGAGAGGTAGGGCAATACGGAACAAGGGGCAAGCAAACAAACCGCCCCCGGATGCAACCGGGGGCGCTACGCTTGAATGGTATTCTCGGGTTCGGCGAATCAGGTGGCAATATCGGCATCCGACAACTGCATCAGCAGCGTGTCCGACAGCTTGTCGATCTTCTCCTCGTTGTTCTCGGAGATGGCCTGCTCGAGCTGTCTTACTGTGTCCTCGATCTGCGAGCGCATCTGCGACGGGATGCTGTCTCCCTTGTCGGCAAGAAAGTCGCGGGCATCGTTGAGATAGAACTCCGCCTCAACCTGCGCGGATGATTTGCCTTCCTGCTCCCTTGCCGCGGTCACCGAGATGGTATCGTCGGTATCGGCCGAGGGCATATCGGAAGTGGGGGCGAAGGCGATGTTGGAGACCATCGTTCTGGCCTCCTCCTTCTCCTCGGCACCCATGCGCTCCTTCGACTGCTTGATGATGATGTTCTTCTTGGCACCGGAGTCCCTATCACGCGCGGTTACGTTCACGATGCCGTTGACGTCGTAGTCGAAGATAACCTCAACGATCGCCTCGCCCTTGGGCTTCGGAGTGATTCCGGTCAGGACGAACTCTCCAAGGGATGTGTTCCTGCTGGCTCTCTTGTGATTGCCCTGGAGGACGTGGATGTTCGCCTCGGTCTGGTAGTCGGAAGTGGTCACATAGCGGCGCTTCTGGCTGCACGGGATGGCTGAGTTGGCGTAGATGATCGGGCTGAAGCGATCGTCGATGACCTCGATGCCGAGAGTGTATGGAGCGACATCGACAACCACCAGGTCGTCAAGCTGCCCGACCTTGACACCGGCCTGCACAGCCGCACCGATGGCGACGCACTCCTCCGGATGGACTTCGGTCAGCGGCTCGTGGTCGAGGAGATCGGTGACGAATCTCTTGACGGCCGGCATTCGTGTGGTGCCTCCGACGAGGATCACCGCGTCGATGCCGTCCTTGTCCGCACCGGCTGACTCAAGTGCTTCCTCCACGGGCTTTCTTGTAGCCTCGATCAGATGCTCGGTCATGCTCTCGAATTCCGCCCGGGTGAGCGTAACATCGAGATGCTTCGGCTCGTCTCCCTCGGAGTAGAGGAACGGGATGTTGACGTTGGTTTCGAGGAGAGTGGAGAGATCTATCTTGGCTTTCTCCGCCGCCTCGATGATGCGCTGGCGTATGGAGAGGCGCATCTTTTCGTCTTCGATATTCTTGAGGTCGACGCCCTCCTTCTCCTTGAACTGCTCGTAGAGATAGTCGGCGACAACCTGGTCGAAATCGTCACCGCCGAGGCGGTTGTTGCCGGACGAGGCAAGAACCTTGAAGGCGCCCTCGACCATCTTGATCACGCTGACATCGAATGTGCCGCCGCCGAAGTCGTATACGAGGATGACCTTCGTCTCTTCCTGGTGCTGGAAGCCGTATGCCAGCGCAGCCGCTGTAGGC
>CAYLVL010000102.1:2823-8675 GCA_964387135.1 uncultured Planctomycetota bacterium | reverse complement strand
GTCACATGTTCGAGGTCGGCAAGACGGACACCCGCACATTTGTCATCCGCCCGCCGAGCGAAGGCCCGATCGAGGCATCTTATGCAGTCTACGCTCACTGGGCGGCTCCCTTGAATACACCTGTCATCAATCCGGCAACTGACTTCGGCCCTGAAGCCAACTCTCCACTTCCCTATGAATTCTGGATCGAGCAGGTGGGCCCAATCGATCCTGACGCTCCTCCCGAGGTTCAAGCGGAGAGTGTCATCTGGCACATCAAGTCCTGGCATTTCGGGCTCGAGAGCTGGCAACCTACCTGGGTAGATTTGCTTTTCGAAAACTGGAGCGGTCTGGATGTCTATATGATTGAAGCGTTCGACCATTGTCCGGAATGCTATCGTATGACATACTTCAGGACTAGCTATGGAAGGCTTGACGACTTGCTTCCAAGCAAGTGGCCGGTGCTTTTTTCGCTGTCTATTGACAATGACGGCAAGCGTCCTCAGTTGGCTACCGACTACTACATCGCCTGGCTGGATATCGAAGCGTACGACGGCGAGTGGTGATCGAATAACCCGGAGCGGAGACCATCTTAGCCCCCTTAAAGCAGCACCTGATTCCACGGGGAGCCCGACTCCCCGTTTTTTCTTGGCGGAAGCATAATATGGGCTCGATGGTCCCCGCTCCCCGGATTATCTCCCCCGCGTGAGTTATCTGCGTCTGAGGAGTCTGCGCATTGTTGCCGACAGGTCGGGATTTCCGAGCATTCTGAGAATTCCCAAATACACAACCGCTCCTATCACCGCCCCGAGGAGCACGACCCCGATCAGCGCCCATGTCCCGTGTACATCGCCGATCAGCTTCCGGAGGCCCCACAGCGCCCCGGCTTCCAGAAGTCCGGCCGCCACCATCTGCACAGGCGAGCGAAGACCGATTGTAGCCAGCAGCGACGTATCGGATCGATGCCGGTAGTGAATAATCGCAACGGAGGCGACAAGCAGAAGCCATGCGACTATGGAGGTGGAGAGCGCGATTCCCGCGAATCCGAGCAATCCGCTCAAATTCAGTGAGAGAGGATAGAAAATCGCGATCGAGCACAATCCCAGAATCGCCGGCATACGTGTGTCTTTCTCTGAGAAGAACGTCCGGGCGGTCAGCAGCGTAAGCGCCATGGGAAGGGTCGCCCACGAGTAGCAGTAAAGCGCAAGAGCCACATCGCAGGTGTTCTGCGAGGTGAACATTCCTCTCTCGAGCAGAAGGCGAATAGTCTCGACAGGCATGACGAGGAAGAAGACAACGGCTGGAAGGGTGGCCAGCGCGGTTGTCCTGAGACCGTCGGCGAGGGTCCGTATCAACTGCCTTCCCGACTGATCGGCGGCATGACGGGAGAGTGTGGGAAATAGTGCCGTGGCGACCGACACGCCGAAGATGGCCATGGGCAGCTGCTGGATGCGGAACGCGTACGCCAGCGAGCTCGCGGCGGATTCCGAGAGCTTCGTAAGCGCGATGCCCTGCCCGATATATGAGTTCACGGCCTGGGCCGCGTACGCCAGCAGCGCCGCGGGTGCAAGCCGAAGAAACCTGATAATCATCGGATGTCGCCAGTTGATTATTACCGGCACTATTCCCGCCCTTAACAGCGCGGGCAGATGAAACAGCACCTGTACCACGTGGCCGATTACGAAAGCCCATGCCACGTGATGAACGTCGCCGTATTTTCCCACGATCATCAGGATGATGATAATGACGCCGTTCCATGCAAGGGGAGCGAGCCCGGGGATGTGGAAATTGTCGAGTGTGTTCAGAATGCCACCCATGAGGCCCCAGAGGCTCACGAGGATGACAACAGGGAGGAAAATGCGGATCAATTCGGTGGTCAGGGTGAATCTGTCTGGGGCCATCGGCTCAGTGGCGAAGCTGATCGTCTGGCTCGCCTTCACAAGCCATGGAGCCGCGGCTTCGCAAACAAGAACAACCACGACCGAGAGGATTGTCACGAAACAGAGCATCATGCCGGCGAGCCTGCGCGATTCCTCGATCCTGCCCCGTCGCTGGGTCTCGGTCATTATGGGGATAAACACGCTGGCGACAGCGCCGGATATGATGAGGGTTCGAAGGATCTCGGGGATGATGAGAGCGTAAAAGAAGCTGTCGGTCTGACCGGTAGCGCCGTAGTACCGAGCGATAAGCATCTCCCGTATGAGCCCCAGGACCCTGGAAAGGAGGGTAGCGACTGCCAGAAGGGCGCTTGCGCGCGCCAGGAAGGCCGCGGAGGACGGCGGGGGACCTCCGGGAATGGCCCCGTCGACCGCCTCGGAGCCCTGGTTGGGAATGATTTCTTCCGGCACGATGGGATTCTAGCACAATTCGTGCCTCGGTAATCATGCTGCGTTAATATGTGCCGTTCTCGCTTGCCAGTGCGGTGATTGTATGCTAACATCGCGCGGTTTTATCCTCTTCAGCGAACGGAGGACTTGTTAGAACGTGGCTAAAGGTTCACAGGCGGCCAAGAGACACCGCCAGTCTTTAAAGAGAAGGACGCGCAATTACGCGTACCGCTCCGCATTGCGCAGCGCGATCAAGAAGGCACGGCTCGCGGTTAGGGAAAATGCGAACGACAAGGATGATCTGGTGCAGGCGGCATGCAGACAGCTTGATCGAATGGTGACCAAGGGCCTTATCCACAAGAATGTTGCCGCCAGGAAGAAATCGAGGCTGCTGAAGGCTCTTCACGGCACATCCGAGCTTCAGATCTCTCCCGAGCCGAAGGCCAGTGCGGTCGCCGAGGCATCCGACGAGAAGGCATCGGAACAGGCTGCCATCGAGGCGGAGAAGGAAGGGACCGAGAACATCTGATCCAAGCGCTTTTCCGAAGCAAACCGTGGAGATTGGTATCCAAAAAGGCTGAGAAACCACGATCGAAGTGCCTTGTTTTATGTTGTGGTATTGTGTGCTGGGCAGTCGCAGTTGATGATATATTCGGCGGGAGAAAAAGCAGTGATGCGATGTTGACAGCCGTGCTGAAGGTATGGTAACTTAAAGAAGCCCTGAAATCTCTACAAGTGCCTACTTTCTAAGAAAGGAGGGACGGAAGTTTAATGGCTCTTAAGGTGCGGAACCAGAAGGGTTTCACTCTCCTTGAGCTACTCGTCGTGGCAGCGATCATCGCAATCATCGCCGCTATTGCTATCCCGCAGCTCCTGAACGCCAGGCGCGCGGCATGGATGAGTAGGTGCAAGGGTACCCTGCGGTCAATCGGTTCCTCCCAGCTCGCGTACCAGAGCGCGAACAATCAGAAGGTCTACGGATCCTTCACCGCGCTCCAGGATGTAGAGGACATCGCAGCAGGTTACACTCTCGGCAACATGGTCGAGAACTACTCTCTGAGTTGGTCCGTCTCGTCACCGTACGGAGATCTGCGATCGGGCACGGTCGCCGGTGGTATCGCGTCGAATACGTTCACCGTAATAGCGTATCCGCGTGACACAAGAGCAGGCTTCTTGGCCACCTTTGCGATCACCGAAGACCAGGTTGTACGTGTGTACCGCGAGGGCGTTGGCAGCTTCGATTCTGTCAAGTCATGGGACCCGATTCTGTAAGGGAACAGAAACCTTCTGGAATCTGGAGAGGGCTTTTCGGAGCCCTCTCTTCATTTCTCCCCGACTTCACGCTCAATCTCGACAATTTCCCCTTTCGCGACCCGTTCATGCCGCATCTCCGAGCCGTCCAACATATAAAACCGGCACCCGAAAAGCGTTAGGCATTCCAACCGAGATGAAAAGGGAATGCGCTCCTGAGGGAACCCGGAAAACCACGGCACGGGCGAGACCGAAGGTCGAGCCTGTCCCGGCGAGGGAGGCTACATCGACCTGCACGCGACACCGGAGACGCTTATTGACCGATACGGGCTGTATTGGATGGTAAGCTCTCCATATGGTGGGAGTTTGTGCAGCAGTTGCTGTCTTGCCTGTAACACATTCACCATTACGTTTGCGATGACCGAAGATCAGATCGTCAGGCTCTATCGTCCAGAAGCAGGGAATGTGCAATGCGCGGTAAAATCGTGGGAAAGCGTGAGGAATTGACGGGTTCGAGTCCAGCGACGGGAGAACGAGAGCATCGAAAACGCAATCCGCGCATGAGATCTTGCACCACGATCACGTCGTGTAAACCCAACTGAATCCAGCGGCTTTCATTTGAATCCGTTATAATCCCGACCTGCTGTTGAGAAGATACTAATTTGAAACAACCCCAGGGAGGGGATGTGATGCGAAAATACCGCGTGAGCCGTTTCAAGCAGCTTATTTTCCCGCAGGAACTGATCATCGACAAGTACCATGTGCTGTCGCGGAAGCGTCATTTTCCTGCGTTCTGGCGCGTGACCGAGGAGAGCATCCCGCTGAGCAAGCTGGCGAGCATCCAGGTGCATCGCGGTCTGTTTTTCTCAAAGCTCATCGTCGAGAACTCCGGAGGTCCGTATCCGATAATCGTCGACGGTCTCTGGAACCGCACGGCTGGTGAGGCGAGGGACCTTCTGGAGATGATCGAGCGGGAGATTCAGAAACGGGAGGATGTGGCCGGTCTTGTCGGCGACGCGGAGGGGCAGTCCCCCGGACCACTCCCCGGCGGAAGAGGCCCCGAGCCACAGATGCATTCCCCGCCGCCCCCTCCCCCGGCGGAGAATGTATCGCCCCAGGTTGTCTCCGATTATCACCCCGATAACGTGGGCGACAAGGCCGATCTCCAGCAGGTTGCTCGGGATATCGTGGACGAGGAGCCGGGCGCATCGACGAGGCATGTCTCGCCGATGGCGGCGCATTTCGAGTCGCTCCAAGCTGTGAAAGACAGCATCGAGCCGCCGTCTACGCCAACGCCGACCATCGCTGAAACACCCAATCAGACCCAGTCGAGCGGCGGAAGGCGATTCGGGGAGATTCCGGACAACTGGAATCCCGATCCCCCATGGAAGCCGAAGCGGATCGATCAGCCCATCAAGCCCGAGGAGCACGGATTTCGCGAGGTCGACCCGGTCGAGTTCCTCAACGGGCAGTTGGAGCACCACGTCGCACTTGCGCAGGAACAGAAAACACCTGCCAAGCCATCAGGGACCGCAAAGCTTGTCGACTGGTGGAAGACAACAACCAATGAGATAAAGACAAATATTTCTCGATCCCGCAGGCGTAGACGCCCATTACGCTAAAAAGCGGAGGGGCAACCCCCTGGTCGCCCGGACCGGCGACAGAATGTCGCCGGATTCGCTACGCAACTGCCGGACCGATACGCCCGATCAATCCCGCGTCAATGCCGCGATGAGCCACGCCCGCAGCCCGTCGCGGTTCGGGCGACAGCATGTCGCCCCTCCGGGCGATAGAATATCGCCCCTCCAGTCCCGCTAATTCAAATGGTAATTTCGGAGTTCCCTGACATGGTAGACAAGGTCCCTGCCCCACCCGATGTATTTTACTAATCCAATTCCCTGCCCGAACCATGCGGTCCATTCCAGACCCTCCGGCTCCGATACCGTGTAGTGTATCTTCACGCACATGAACGTGCCCAATGAGGTCTCGACCAGCTCGGTGCCCTCCACAGTGCAGGTCTGCGATCCGCTGGTCTCGGTTTTGCCGTCCTCGGGAGGGTACGGTATCTGGCAGACCATCCCCCACCACGGTGCATCGGGGCGACTCGCACTGTAAACTCCATCCGGGCGCTCCAGGAGATATTGAACCTGTGCCGCGCTCATCACACGGTACGCGCCGGTCGACCCGTCCGCGAGCGCGATCACTTCGATGACCATCGAGCCTTCGTTCTCCCTCGTGCCGCCGCCGGACGGATCTCTCGTGTCGTAAGTGACATACTCCCATCTGTTCCCGACT
>CAYLVL010000102.1:0-2813 GCA_964387135.1 uncultured Planctomycetota bacterium | reverse complement strand
AAGGGGCCAGTAACTTTCGGATTCCGGTTCGGCGTTGATAACGATCAGCCGGTCCTCTTCCTCCCCTGCCTGCTCCACCTCTTCGGCTTCCTCCATCTCCTGGAACATCGAATCTTCCGCTATCTCGCCACGACCGTCGCTGAAGACATACAGATTCTCGATCTCATGAACGACCGCCAACAGAGCCGATTGTGACTGGTTCGGGAAGAGGAACCAGCCTCCGACCGCTACTACAACGATAAGCCAGAGAAAACCATCAAGCGCGTTGAACGGCAGCGTTCGCGGGGCATCGTAGATGGACCTCTCCTTTCGCGGCTTTCTAGGACGCCGACCTATCCCCCTGTCGGGTGCCTGTCCCGGTTCCCTGGTTGCCCTTGCGATAAGCGTGCGCCTATCCGGGCGAATCCGGCTCTTTTTCATGCCCGTCTCAGTGAGCACATCTTCATAGGGCACGTTCTTGATCGACGATATGGCCTTCAGCGCCCGCTCCACCCGTGGCGAGTGAAGATCAAGCCTGACGAAATCCCTGATGTGCCCGACCGCCTCATCATCCTCACCAAGGTAGGCGAGTATCACGCCGAGATTGAGGTGCGCCTCGGCCATGTCGGGACTGAGCTCCGTCACCCGCTTGTAGATATCGCGCGCACGCTCGTACTCGCCTCGAAGGAGATGAGCGCCTGCGAGTTGATTAAGGAGCATGGCGTCCCTGTGATTCTTCTCGGCCATTCGCTCGAGCGTCGCCACCAGGCCGTCGAGATCGTCCTCGTACAGCCTGTCGAGACCCTGGAACAAAAGATTCTGCTTTCGCCCGCATCTTGAGCAGATGTATTCGTGAGGAAGCAGCTTCGCGCCGCAGCGGCAGGTGGTGGGCCTGTAGTCGATGTAGTTCGTCGCGCCCGTCTGGTCCGAAATGCTCGGATTCATACGCCTTCTCCCATCACAACGTTGCCTTGCATGGGCACAGGGATAAGATGCCACAAACGCGGCTCAAGCTCAAACCCGTGCAGGTCTCCCAAAATGACCTAAAATGAAGTATATTATTGTGATAAGGCTTCGCGTAAGACCTCGGGAATTGGCGTCCTGCGCGATAGCCTGCGGCGACCCGGCATTACCTGTTCTTCAGGGACATCCTCACCGGGCTTTGGTGGGGATTCTCTCCGGAAGGCATTGCCTATCATGGAGTCTGGATTATGCGCGACACGTCTCGTTGCGGTTTCGTCATAGGATTGGCGCTGGCCATCGCCTTCGCTATTGTCTTCACCGGTTGTGGAGGAGACAACGAAGCACCGCAGGACGAAGAGGGCGGAAATCCGCAGTCCGAGGATGCGCAGCAGAACGATAATGATAACGGGAACGGGACGGATGAGGAATCGGAGGTCCAGGAGCCCGACTACCCGGAAGGCTCTCTTGGCGATCTTATGCGTCGCATGGAGAGCGGGCGGAGTGAGGTTACGGAGGAGGATGTAGAGAACATCACCGGGTACGGGGTGATTCGGTTCCCCGACTCGGTTCTCGTCGCGGATCAGTCGCTTCACCAGGAGCATCCTGACGGCACTGAAATCTGGCTTCTTGAGTTCGGGAGCGATACATCGGTGCATGTGGTCGCCGACTGGTACAGGGAAAACCTTGAGGAGGAAGACATACAGGAGGAGACAATAGAGCTTGACGACGGTAGGGTTGTCTACGGCTTCGAATACAGGTCGCAGGATGAAACCTGGATGAAGCGCATCACCGTCGGCGGGCATCCCGCTGAACGGAAGACGATCATTACCGTCAACCTGACTCGGCGCATGATACAGACCGAAGAAGAGGAGGAATCAGGGGAAGAAGAAGCTGATGTCGAATAAAGATGAACTGGAGAGCAAAGCCGATTGAATTGAGATACCAGATTGAACGTCTATCGGGTGTGGCCCGGGGCTCCGGACGCGGGATTCGGTCGGGGCCTCAAAAAAAACGCACGGGAGGATGCCGCGATGCGCAGGACCAGTGGAAGGGGCTTTACACTCATCGAGCTCCTGGTGGTAATAACAATCATCGGGATTCTCGCCGCGATAGCCCTGCCGAACTACATCAAGGCAAAGGACAAAGCGAAGGAAGCCGAGGTCAAGGCGAACCTGCACACCATTCAGATCGCCCTTGAGAGGTATATGACCGACAACAACGAGTACCCCGATTACCTCATCGGGGGCGATATCCAGGCATGGATGAACTGGCACTCGAAACACGATCGGGAGGATCCACTCAACGCGATCTTGAACGATCCGCTGATCGCCTACGACTACATCACGTCCTTTCCCGAAAATCCCTTCGTCGCCGACGGTCTGGTGGTGATCCGTTCGACGTCGCTTGAGCCCGATCCACAGCAGGGCGACGGCGATCCCCGCTTCGGCTACAAGGGCAACATCATGGGCAACGGGCTGGAGGATTTCTATTTCTTCGAGCACCGTTGCGGCGGACTTCCGGAATCCTGCAACAGCATGATAGAGACCAGGAGGACCCTGCCGGAGAATCAGAAGGATTACCTCGGATTCCCCGAGCTGGACGGAACCGAGAACCAGGGCCTTCACTACATGTTCGGCGGACGCAGAAAATGGATAGATCTTCCGGACGGCGGGCAGGAGATGACCACGGTTTTCACGTTCTGGCCGGGCAACTTCTTCTACCGGGGTCTGGGAACCCACATAACCGAGCGGCAGGGATGGACGCATTTCGACCCGGGTTACTGGATACCGGCTCATACGGATCGCTACATTCTGTGCGGTTATGGCTCGTTCAACCAGCAGGGGGATGATGTGATACGAATGCACGATCGC
>CAYLVL010000101.1:0-8713 GCA_964387135.1 uncultured Planctomycetota bacterium | reverse complement strand
CGATGGTGAGGGCTTTGATATCCTCCACTAGGCCCGATCTCACTTTCATACCTTTCTCCTCCCGGGCCGAGGCCGGCCCATTATCAAAACATAAAGCGAGGAACTTCTTGGGCACTATCTTACTCCTTTCTTAGTCCATTGTGAACCATTATGAAGCAAATCAGGAAAATCAATCCATGCCGGGCGGAGCCGACCAGCACGCAATAACATAGGCAGATGCAATGAAAGGCTTTTCAAAAGCGGGAGAGAGGCTTCCGCGACGGTCAGCGAAGTCGGCTCGATGGACAGGCGCCAAGCAGGAAATTGAATGCAATCGATCTTCCCGCAATGCAGCCTCACATTCATACCTTGACAATATCGCGCGCGCTGTGCTAAACAACCGGTTCGCGGCGGGGACATTCTTGTGCGGGGCTGCAACTGAACCTTTCACGGCCCTTGAGCATCGTGAAGGGTTTGGAGGCTTAAGCTGCGGCATACAGGGCGGTTTCGGCTCGCAAAAACCGGAGCACCCGTTTGCATAAGGTGCATCCAATCTCGCGTCAAGGGAGACTGATAGAGCCATGATTGAAGCCACCAATCTGGTGAAGACCTACGGGGCCACCAGGGCTGTGGACGGCATATCGTTCACCATCGAGAAGGGAGAGGTCGTGGGTCTTCTGGGTCCCAACGGAGCCGGAAAGACCACGGCCATGCGCATGCTCACCTGCTACATCGGTCCCGACTCGGGCGATGCGACTGTCGGCGGTTACAGCATCCTCACCCAGCCCCTGGATGTCCGGAGGATCCTGGGCTACCTTCCCGAAGCGGCCCCGCTGTACCAGGACATGAACGTCGTGGACTACCTTGGCTTCATCGCCGATATCCACCAGCTCGGTCCCCGGAAGCAAGCCAGAATCGACGAGATGATCGATGTGACCGGGCTCAAATCGGTTGTCTACAAGGACATCGGGGAGCTCTCCAAGGGCTACCGGCAGCGCGTAGGCCTCGCCACTGCCATGATCCACGATCCGGAGTACCTGATCCTCGACGAGCCCACCACCGGCCTCGATCCCAACCAGATTGTCGAGATCCGCAACCTGATCAGGGAGATCGGGCATGAAAGGGACAAGTGCATCATCCTGTCCACACACATACTGCCCGAAGTCGAGGTTACCTGCGATCGGGCGATCATCATCAACGAGGGCAAGATCATCGCGGAAGGCACCACCGAGGAGCTGACCGGCTTCGCGCGGGGAGCCGACATCTACACAATCGGTGTTATCGGGAACAGAAGCTCGGTGGAATCGGCTTTCTCCCAGCTTGGAGCGATAGAGGACTTCAAACTCGAAGAGGAAGCCGGGAACAATCGCTACATCTACCACCTCACCACCGGAGTGGACAGGGATATCTCGGAGGACGTGTTCGATCTTGCGGTCAAGAACGGATTCAAGCTTACCCAGCTTCGACGGGATGTGGCCCGTCTCGAGGATATCTTCCGAACCCTGACCACGAAGGAGGTGGGGTAGTATGAAGCGCGTCTGGCCCGTCTTCATAAGAGAGCTTTCGCAGTACTTCAATACGCCCCTGGGATTCATCTACATCGACGTTTTCCTACTCCTCACGGGATTCTTCTTCTTCGAGCTTTTCAAGTTCTTTACGAGCGAGCAGGCTTCGGTTAGGAATCTCTTCGTGCTGCTTCCGTGGGTCTACCTTTTCTTCGTGCCCGCGATCAGCATGAGGTTGATAGCGGAGGAGAAGAAAATCGGGACGGTGGAGGTCCTCATGACCCTTCCGCTGAGAGACTGGGAAGTGATCCTTGCGAAGTATTTCGCCGCATTCATTTTCCTTACACTGGCGATGATCCTGACCTTCCCGCTGGTGATCGTCGTTGCGAGGGCCGCGGCGGAGGGAGTCTCACTCGATTACGGTCCGATCATCGGAGGGTACCTGGCGGCCATTCTCATGGGCGGCGCGTTCCTGGCGGTCGGAATTTTCTTCTCGAGCATCACCGACAACCAGATCGTGGCTTTTATTCTCTCTGTCGTCACGATGGCCGTATTTCTGCTGATCGGCATACCCGACATCGCCGAGTACCTCCCCCCCACGCTTCAGAGATTCGCCATGAACATCAGCCTGGTGCATCATTTCCAGTCGGTAGGACGCGGGGTGATAGACTCCCGTGACATGCTCTATTATCTGTCGGTCATCTTCCTCTTCGTGTTCTTCACCATCAGAAGCGTGGAGAGCCGGAAATGGAAGGCATGAGGAGGAGATAGATTATGTACAAAACAGGACAGATATCGCAGGCGACAATAGAAGTTCTCATAGTCATCGGGATTGTGATCGTGGTCAACATACTCGGGCAGTTCTACTACGCCCGTGCCGATCTCACAGAGGACAAGCAGTACACGCTGGCGGCATCCTCCAGGGAGGTTGTCTCGGACCTTCCGGATATCGTGAATCTCAAGGCGTATGTCTCCTCCGATCTGCCGCCCTCGCTTCAGCAGGTGGAGCAGAATCTCAGGGACCTTCTGGAGGAGTATCGGGCCTCGGCTTCGGCAAAGCTCACTATCCAGTTCATCGATCCGAATGACATGGACGAGGACGAGCTCAGCGCCCTTGAGATGAAGGGCATCCAGGAAACGCAGGTGCAGATCTCCGAATCTGACGAGCTGACCTATCGAAGCGTCTACATGGACCTCGAGATCGACTACCTCGATGAGTACGAGGTAATCACCGGTATTCCGTGGGTGAGGAACCTCGAGTACGAGATCACTTCGTCGATCCTTAAGCTTATTTCGGAAGAGACGCCGACAATCGGATTTCTCACCGGTCATGGCGAGATGAGCACCGCAGACGAGCTTACAGCACTCGCGGAAGCCTTGAAGGAGCTGTACAACGTGCAGGATGTCGATCTGGGCAACGGACGGAAAATATCGGAGAACATCGACACGCTAGTTGTCGTGCAGCCTACCGAGCCGATTACAGAGCGTCATCGCTACGTGATCGATCAGTTCGTCATGCGGGGCGGGAAACTGGTTGTTCTGGGCAATGGCACCAAATTCGACCAGATGAGCGAGCAGGCCCAGTTCCAGGCGTTTCCACTTGAGAGCCTGCTGGCCGCCTATGGCGTGAAGATCAACAACGATCTGATCGCCGATCTGGCATACAACCACAAGATACCGGCCAGCATGGGTCCGCTGCGGGTGTACACCGACTATCCGCTCTTTCCGGTGATTTCTCCCCCCGAGGGGTTCGCGCCGGATAGCCCGGTAACCCGTGGTCTCGAGAGCATGACCCTGCCGTATGTCAGCTCGCTCGAACTGTTGTATGACAAGATCGCGGACGAAACCGAGATTGTCGAGCTTGCCAAAACAAGCCAGGCATCGTACTCAATTCCGGTGCCGGTGAATCTCTCTCCCCAGCAGGAATTCCGTCCTCCGGGCGGTGAGGCGGATTTGAAGAAGCACCTTGTTGCGGTCCAGTTGAAGGGGGTGTTTACATCGGCGTTTGCGGGACAGTCAGTACCGGCATTCGATCCCGATCCAAACGCAGAGGAAGGCGCTCTCCCCGAAATGGACGACGAGCCTATGGTTACGGCAAGCCCGGAAACGAGCATCGTCGTTGTCGGCAACGCGTCGTTCATCGACGATAACGCAATCCAGGCTCCGGGCAACGCTGTGTTCATTCAGAACCTTATGGAAACCCTGAACATCGGCGAGAAGCTCATCGACATCCGCAGCCGGACGGTCACCAACCGACCGCTCGACCCGGATCTCACGTCATACCAGAAGAACGGTCTCAGGTTCTGGGGCTATATTTTCATGCCGGTGCTGGTAACGATCCTCGGAGCGGCCCGTTTCTATCTTAAGGGTCAGAGGAAGAAGCTGATGGCTGCCATCCAGAAGGCAGAGGAGAAATAAACGAAAGAGAGGACTTTCGATTCAACCCAAACGCCAGGCTGCCTTAAGACAGATCAGGCGCCAACGGGATGTGAGTGATATGAAGGGATACGTAAAGATTGTCGTACTGATCATCATCTTCGCGATACTTCTTGTCGCGGTGCTTTCAATCAGCAGGAAGCGAACGACGATCGAGCGCGAGCCGAGACTATCTCAAACGATGGCGATGTTCCCCGATCTCGAAATCGACCGGGTGTTCCGCATCTCAATCAACAGCCTCCAGAACGAGAGTCTGCTTTTAAGGAAGCAGGCGGGGGTCTGGCAGGTCGCTCCCGGCAAGGATGTGCTGGGCGAGATCATGCAGCAAAGCGAGACTCGTGAAGAGACCGAATCCGAGGAAGCCGAGGAAGAAACGACCGAGGAATCGGAACCCGAGGCGGAAGAGGAACCTGCGGAGGTCGAAGAGGAAGTCGAGGAAACCCAGGAAGCTGAGGAGTCCGAGGAGCCGGTGGATCCGAGAAACGATCCCGGACCATCGGGAGATGCGTTCAGGACCTTCTTCAAGGCCGATTCCTCGAAAGTCGAGACAATGCTTGATACGATCGCCGATCTGCCGCAGGGGCAGCTTGTGACAGAGGACTCAAGCAAGCATTCGACGCTCGGTGTGCTGAACGCAATTGTGGGCATCGAGGTCACTCTGTATGACGATCAAATGAACGAGCTGGCGGCTCTGGTCATAGGCAACCAGGGGGCGGCTTTCTCGACCACGTATGTAAGAAAGCCGGAAGAAGACGCCATCTACGAAGTACCGGGGGCGCTCCAGATGACCTTCGGAACTCGCCTCATCAACATGCGAGACCGGGAGATATTCCAGTCGCCGCCGGAGACCATCACATCGGTCCAGATAGACGACCGCGCCAATGGATTCATCACAGCGCTGAGCCGGTCGGAGGGCGCGTGGATCAGCACCGACAGCGAGGGAAACACACTCGAACTCGACGCGGAGAAGGTGGACAATCTCTTACAGCAGCTCGGAACCCTTAACGCGATGTCCTACGTCGACCGGAGTGAGCCGCCGAGACCCAGACCTGAGGATGAGACATTCGATGAGAACGATCCGTACGGGCTGATGGAGCCCCTGGCGGTCATCCAATTCACAACGACAGACAACGTTACGCATACCTTGCATGTGGGACGGCTGGAGAGCTCCGCCTACTACTGCGCGGCCGACGGGAACCTCGGTGATGTTTTCAAGGTCTCGAACACGACGATCAACGCCATCCGTGCCGAGCCTGAGAGCCTGGTCTTTGTGGAAGGCGAGCAGGAACCGCCGGAGGGTGTCGCGGCGTTGCCATCGGATATTGTGGAGACAGCCGAGATCGACACGATTGAGGCCGAGGTCGGGCATGTGCCTGCGGAAGGCACGGAATAGCTGTCCTCACCTATTCGCACAACTGATGGAAAACGAAACCGAGGCCTGATCACCTCGGTTTTTGCATTACCACACTGTCCCGCGCCAAAGACATCCGTGTAACGAGTACCGGGGATCAGTAGCCTTCGTATCGTTCTATCTCCCGGGCTGTAACGCACCCTATAAGGCTCATCCGCTCGTCCAGAAGCTCATGGGTCTCCCGGGCGCCCTTCTCGGCGAGCCGGATAATGGATTTCTGGGCAAGGGATTTTACCGGATCGATATTTCCACTCTTTCTTTGCATGTTGCGCCGCGTCGACTCGAAAATCTGCGCGCCAAGCCTCGCCATGAGACTATGCGCGGGAACGCCTTCGCCGATCGCACCCCTTATGAACCGAACGCGCTCGAGCCGGAGCGCATGCGGGAATCTCTGGAGGAAACTGTCCGACGCGCGCTCCTCGTCGGTTGCGTCATCGATCAGCGGACGATATGCGACAGCGGACGCGGAGCCGACAATATAGGACTCGGCGTCGGCGCCGGGCCTTCGTGAAAGCACTACGAAAAAGACACTGTCGCCGGACCGCACTCCGGTCGGTCGACGTCCAGCGGGGAACCTGATTACCTTGTGAGCCGACCTCTGCGCCGCCCATATCCTGACCGGCAGAAAAGGGTTGACGCGGTCGTCCGCGGTTCCGTGGAAGGTCCACCAGGACTTGCTTTCCTTCCTGCCGGACTTGCGCCTTGAGCCGCGCCGCTTGTCGAAAAGGGTAAGCTCGGCAAGCTCGACCTCCTCCTTCTCGGTGTCGCGTGCTTCCGCTTCGTCATAGACCTCGCCCGCAATATCCTCGAGCCATCGCCTCGCAGTCCTCAGCCTTCTCAGAGTGTAATACGGACCCGCCTGCTTCCAGATCCTGTCCCCCAGCCCGAACAGAGGCGCGGCGGAGGCGCCGTCGATGATCACCGGATGCTGCCATTTACCCTCGCCCCATCCCCAGTCACTTGGAAGGATGCAACAACCCTCGGGTGGGGCAAGCAGGAGGGTAGGCAGCAGTCCGCGCTCCGTGGCTTTAACCTTCACGCCGATATTCGCGAGATGGACAAGGCCGTCGATCTGCCTGCGGGTGGAAACGGGGCCGGGGCCGTGAAGGGACGTAACCACTCTCAGCCTTCTGGAGTGCTGGTTGGCAACGATAACCGTCTGTTCGAGAACGGGAGGCGCGGGCAGCTGGGGAGTCACGAGAGTAACCCACTCCTCGCCGGACAACACCAGCCGCCTGAGCAGGTCGCTCGTGGAGCCTTGATGGACTTCGATCATGGTTCCGAGGAATCCTTCAACCGGAGGAAACCTCCACAACTCCGGCATGCGGAATGTTAGCACATTTCAAGGGAGTCACAAAACAACCGGCGGCGTGTACAGGGACATAAAATAAGCCCCCCGTCATTGGCGGGGGGCGTTGGTGTGGTGTTCTGTGCATCCGATTAGATGCTAGTTCGGGGGAGGAAGGATATGCTGCCTTCCGCAATCGGAACAGACCTGAATCTTGTTCCCAGCGAAATCGAGTATCTTGACGTTGAACGACTGACAATACGGACAGCCGACAAGCGCCATCATGTCCTCCAGGTAGTCAAGGAGGTCCTCCATGCGTTCCTGGTTCGACATGTCCACCTTCCCATCCCGAACCACTTCGTCCTCGGATATGAGCAAGCTCTGGTAAAACCTGAGATCGTTGAGCATAACTCACCCTCGGTCTCGTGTGAGATGGGGTACCTGTGTGGACTACTCTATGTTAATTTTGAAAGTACAGGTTTAACCCAGAGCAACGGGTCCAATCTGAGTATACGGTGGGGTCGACAGCAATTCAATACCCCAGACAGGGGAAAAATCGAAAATCCCGGTCCAAATGTCCGCCTTCTACTAAATTCCCTTTTACCCTATATAGGTCTATCTTACTTGAGCACTGCACCGACTAACCCGCCGACGCCATCGCGTCCTGTATTCGAGCAGTGATCAGATCATAGCTGGACGGATGAAATGTCTTGGAAAGCGCCACCACCGTACCCTCACTGTCGAGGACAACGATAAAAGGATGAGTATCGATGTTAAGCGCGGCATGGATGTCGCTGTTCTCGTCCAGTAGCGGCGCGAAGCTGGTATAGCCCGATTCCCCGAGCCACTCGAGTTCTTCCCGATCGTCGTCGGTCACGCCGTAAACATAGAGATTCTCGTGCCCGAAACGATCGTAAAGGCCCTCCAGAAACTGCATCTGGGTTTCGAAATCCTCAGGCAAAGCGACCGACAGCCCCTGTACCGAGAAGAAATAGAATACCGTCGGCTTTCCCACAGATACGGCATGCGCGAGGCTCCAGGTCCTGCCGGACGGGGTGGTACCCCGGATCGGATGAAGCCCGGCCTCGGTTGCGAAGTTGGTGCCGATGAGGAGCGGCCACACGCTGACCCCCGAAAGCGTGGCTGCGGACTGCGGAACCGCGAATCGCTGGTATTCCTCAGGCACCTGCTCGGTTTCCGATAATCCGGACTGAAATCCCAGCGCGAGGCCGAGGTCGGGAGGGATGTACTCCCACTGGACGAGATACCAGGTGTTGGCGATGATTTCAAAGACGAACTGATGATGCATGCGGTACCAGTCTTCGTCGCCTGCCTGTGCCAGCTTGATCTCCATCCATGCGTCCGCCTGGTAGGTATTGGCACCCTGGAACTGCCCCCAGTTGTAACGCAGGTTGATCTCGGCAAGGTTCTCAATGTTCTCGCCCTCGAATATGCTCCGGAACTGCTCCTCGGCCTCCTCCTTCGTAAGTAGAACGCCGTTTGTGACCAGACCCCGGGACGGATTGATCCACTGGAAGAACTGATCGAGATCGAGACTCGAGAAATCGGCGTTGAACATAAGGAATTGTGCCGGAGGCGTGGTGGCCCTGGTAAAAGGATCCTCCGGCGACTCAGAGGGAGTGACCCAGCCCATCTGGAAGAGCAGGGCCCCCGCAATAACCATAAATGCCTGCCTGACAAGAGGAATCATCGCGCTCAAACGGAATCACCTCATTGAAAGCGCGCACCACCCGTGATGCGCGCATCTCTTCGCAGCCAAACCCTCTTCCCGGGACGTGGCGGATCAGAAAACGAAACTGGCGCCTATGTGCAGGTCGCCGTCGATGAAAGCCGCCTGCCCCGTGAACTCCGGTGCGAAGTAATATCTTACACCGTATGTAAAGCCCTCGTAAACCTACCGCTCGTCGCTGCTGTACTCGGCGATGGCGATGAGGTTCTCGATGAGCTCAAGGTCCAGCCCTCCGAAGAACGCGAAATCATCGGTACTGCTGCCGGTAACGTAGCTGAGACCGCCATGAATACTGGCGTTCTCGCTGGCGTACTCGCCCAGGTAGAAGAACTTGCTGGCCACGA
>CAYLVL010000100.1:0-8726 GCA_964387135.1 uncultured Planctomycetota bacterium | reverse complement strand
CCGGGCCGGATCCAAGGCCTCTGCCCGGTAATACTCTTCCAGCAATTCCTCCAGCGCAGCTACACCATCAGCAGCCTGGGGTCCAAGCCTGCCGAGAATCTCGGCCGCGTCCGCGCGATCTTCCGGCAGATCGGATTCCATCAGTCTCGTGCAGAAAAGGATCGGATCAACAGGGAAGTCCTCTATCGAATCGTACTCATCCCAATGAATGAGAAAAGAGTCGTCATAGAATACGGGCTGTCGCTCACCATGAAGGATCTCGTTGAGAAGAGACATCTCGTCCTGACCGCAGGGATCAACTTCGAAGCCGAAACTTAAGGATTTCAAGACGGATGCGCGGCGAGGCGTTCTCTATTGCGTATTGGATGTCACGCTTTGCGGTGATTCGCAAGCGTAGAAGCTCCTTGCGTGCCGCAGCTCGAACACAGGGTGAGCGGTGGGCAAGCAGGCCGATAAGCTGCGACTCGGGGCAGATTCGGAGAGGAGCGGAGAGCCTGTCTACTGCGATGGACTGCATCGCGGGGGACCATCTCGGATTGCGGTGCCCATAGTCGGAATTTCTCCAGATGATGAATTCCATCGCCAGCAGAGGCCCGAAGAAATAGACGGCCACCACTGCGAGGGCAATGACGGCGAGGACTATCAGGATTGTCCTTTCACGGGCAGTGAGCTTTCTCAGTTGGGATTCCCTGGCTTCCGGTTTGGAATTCATTGGAGGTATCCTGCTGCGGATGCAATTCCAAGCGGGTAGATGCAGAATGACAACCGCAGCGGGTCTCACGATCTCCACCAGTCGTCCGGAATGGCGACATTCTGTCGCCATCTCCCGCCACAACCTTTACAGGGGATACGCAGAATGACTTCCCGTTTCGTCACCCCGGGCCGTAGACAGGCTCCAGGTAATTCTCCCTCACATACGCGCTCGTGTCCCGGTACACGCCCGGCTCCGGAGCAGGATTCCCCGCCGTCGGTATCCCCTCCGGATCCCAGTCGCACCTCCTGCGCATCGGGAACTCGGTCGCGAACCAGTGCGGATTGATCTCCTCGTCGTCCCCGGCCTCCCCGATGCAGTACACCCATCCGTTCTGCGACCCGATGATGATCAGCCCGTTTGCCACGCACGGCGTCGCGTCGATGTCGAACGGATCATCGAAAACCCAGATCGGATCGCCCGTATCCTCTTCGAGACACCAGAGCCGCCCGTCCCTTACACCCACGAGCACGCAGTCATCGGTGACAATCGCCGACGACCAGATTCTCGCGTACAGATCGCGCTTCCAGATCAGGCCCCCGTCCTCCATTCTGAGCGCGTAGATGAACCCGTTCGCACAGCCGATGTAGAGCGCGCCCTTGTCGGGATTTATCGCCGGGGTCGCCCATACTCCGCGACTCATCGGAACATGCCAGATTCGCTCGCCGGTGGACGCTTCAACGCACCACACATGACCCGTCTCCTCCACATTGCCGGTCGCGCAGGCCACATATATCCTGCCGTCCCAATGCACGGGAGTTGAGTCGGTATCGCCGAGCGTCCTGAAATCCCAGATGACCTCGCCGGTTTCCATACCGAGGCAATAGAGATGTCCCTGGCTGCTCCCTGCGATTACGTGACTGTCCACAATGCACGGCGATGATTCGACACTGCCCGCTGTCGGTGTCTGCCAGAGAATCTCGCCGGTGTCCGCATCAAAGCTGTAGATGTTCCGGTCTTCCCCACCAATGAAACCGCGACCGTCGACCACGACCGGATTCGAATCCATGTCGTTGCCGGTCCGGGTTTCCCAGATCATTCGACCGCGAAGGTTGTAGCAGTGAATCTTGTTGTCGCGACCGCCGTGGTAGATGCGGGCGTTGAAAATGGAGATCGATCCCTTGACGCAGTGGTGGTTCGGGTAGTACCAGATCAACTCGCCCGACAGGGAGTCGAGGCAGTAAACATAAGAGTCGCCGGAACCGAAGTAGACGTTCTCACCGAGCATCACCGGCTGACCAGTCCAGCCGAGACCTTTCCATTCCGATAGTTCGGTCAGGCTCTCATCGCCGCGCTGCTCGTACGGGCCTTCATACTTGATTCTTGTCTGGAAGCGCCAGAGGAGCTTCGGGCGTCTCGGCACGGTGCCGACACCGGAGAGATTCCTTTCGGGATTGCCGCGAAACATAGTGAGTTCGGTCGCGGCGAGCTGCATTTCAGACCATGTCAGCGGCTCGTGTTCCTCGATAGGCTGCTCGACGTCAACCGCTTCCACGTCAACAGCGGATTGCTGCGCGCATTCGTCGGAAGGCTCGGTTCCTGAGCATCCGATTCCAAAAAGGCTGATAACGAGGATTACGATCCCGATTCGATCGATACAAGTGCGCATTGGGTCAGATGATAGCATGAGAGCGAAGCAAAGAACCTGATTGGTGCTGCATCGGGCACACCCGGCCTTTTCGCGATCGACGGAAACAACGCGATCGGACCGAAACGAGCGCAAGAATGTGACAGTTCCCTTGACTGCCCTCGTTTCGCCTGCTTGTCATTGACCTGCCAAACGGCGGGTGCAGTCGAGAGGAATCATCCCCACCGCGAAGCGGGGGGATCAGAGAGGGGCAAGTTGCCATCAATCAACGTCAATACAGAAACATCAGCCCGATATCGTCGCCGCCTCTATCCATCGGAGCTGCGAGTGTCAGCTCGATTCTCGACAGACACTCATCGAGATGCGCCATAGTCATCGTGTCGAGATTCGCCGCTGCGTCGCTGCTCATCAACGACACGATCCGATCGCGCAACGTCAGCAGGTCCCGACGCGCGAGCGTGATCGCATCCTCGGGCGTGCCGTATGCCGGATCGAGCACGATGCCCGTGATCATCTCGAGATGCGCGCGCTGCAAGTTTCTGCGGTAGCTGTCAATCGATGTTCCCATCGTCACTTCGGACCAGATCGCATCACGCACCGTGTCGAAAAGCTCGACGAGAGTGAACGCTTCCTCGCCTTCCGGCACGCGGAGCTCGTTGTTCAAAACGCGCTCGAGCACGAACGCATCATAGAGCCAGTAGAACGGCTCGCTCTGCATCCACAGCACCCAGTCATGGATATCGAAATCCCTCTCGCTCATGTACAACGCCATCCAGTCAAAAGTCGGAAGAGCCTCCCGGCCGAGCATGTTTACCAGCCGAGGATCGAACCGGAACGCATCCGACGACCACAGCTCACGCTCCAGAAACTGAAGCGCCCGCCTCTGATCTTCCGCGCTGACGGGAACCATCGCGGGATGCGCGCCCGGATCGCCGATATGATCACGGTAAATCCTGACTCCGCCGATCATTCGCGGCACGCCGGCTGCGGCAAGGGAATAATCCCAGATAGCGTAATAGAAGGCCCTCCTGATTTCGACCGGGCGCGTGCCGGGATCGCTCCAGTGCTCGAGGATACGACCCAGAAGCTGCTGTGACGCTGTTAATCGCTGGCTGTGGAACTGCATCGGATCGTCGCCGAGGTCCCACACATGCAGGTCGGGATCGCAGTTACGGCTCCAGCCGTAGTAATCCTCGTCGGTGCCGTAGCGATACTGCGGCGCCCTGCTCGCAATCTCGTTCAAAGCTTCAATCTCATCCTCGGGAGTCTCGGCGTCAAGCTGGGAATAGGCGTACTCGATCGCCCAGCAGTCGTAATCGCCCGGAACGGTCTGGAAATACTCACCCTGCAATTCACCCTCCGGCGCGACATTCGCCGCGGTGTAGTCCATGATCGACGAGGAGAGTCCGTGCTCGCGGGTCCATCTTGCCTGATGCAGCTTCCAGAAGGGGGTAGCGGCGCTCCCGGTGAAGTTATGTCTCAGCCCGAGCACATGCCCGATCTCATGCATCACCAGACTCGCGAGGTAGTCGTGATAGAACTGCTCCTCCTCCTCGCTTCCGGGCTCGAGCATTCCGCGAGACTGGAGGATCGTAGCGGCGCGAGCACCTTCGAAAGCGTGCATGATCGCGAAATGACCGCACCCACCAGGCAGTCGATTCTCCTGAAGTCTTTCCTCGAGAATCCGGCGGGTGCTCTCATCCCACCTTATCTGCCTGCCGTCGAGATTCGGCCATCCCGGCGGCATTATCATCTCGAGCGCCTGTCTTATCGGCTCGACAGTAAGCTCATACTCCCAGTAGATGGATCTCATCATGTCGGCCGACACACCCACGTCGGCATCGTAGATCTCGCCGGTCCTGGGATCAGATCTTGATGGCCCGATCGCGTAGTTGGCGTTCGGGGATACGAACCATCTCACGGTGTTGTAGCGGATATCCGCCGGATCCCACTCGGCATCGTCCGGCATCTGTCTTACGACTATCGCGTTGCGGAACCCGATTCGCTCGAACGCCCTGTTCCACGCGAGAATCCCGTCCCTGACGGCATCACGGTATTCATAGGGGATCGTGTTTTCGAGCCAGAAGACAATCGGCTCAACCGGCTCACTCATTTCGGCTTCGGGATCGGCCTTTTCGAGCCTGAACCGGTTGACATATCGCTGATATCTCGTCTCAGTCCGATCGGTTTCAACGGAGTAGTTGACCGCCATGTCAAGGAAATATCCCACCCTGTCATCCGCGAGCCTGGGCATGTAGTCCGAATCGGGCGGCTCGGCAATGGAGTAGTGAATACCCAGCTCCTGCGCCCCGTACGGCGCCATGTTGTATGCATCCGATGCGCCGTAGACGGGAACGCGGGCGTCCATCTCGTCATTCAGGGGGAATCCCTGTATGTTTTCCAGGTAGGCGCCTTCGAGATCGACAGTGTACGAGTATCCCCAGGTCCAGCTTGCGACATCGATGCCGGTCGCGCTCAGGAGGAAGCTCGCAAGATCGAAGACAACCCGGCCGTCTTCCTGGTCTTCAGCCTCGATCATCGCGCTGCCGATAATCGCGTCGGAGAAACCCGCCTCGACAGCCCGCGCCATCGGCTCTCCCATGACCGTAGTGACAGTGTAGTTCGGTTCCACGAACTCGATCATGCTTCCGTTTCGGCGAAACTGGAACACCGAAGTTCCCCACATCATGGGAGCGGTGAATACCGGATCGCCGGTGCCCTTGTTGAGGGTTATCGAGGCGAAGTATGTGTGGTCGAGCTGTTCCGGTTTGACGCTGATGAGAACCCGCCTGCTGCTCTCATCCTCGTAGTACGTAAACAGACCCTCAGTTTTGGTCCAGCCTTCGACATAGTCCTCAATCGCGCCGCCGATGCCCTCCGTCGGCGCGCCCTCCGCACCTGATGCATATGCTTCTTCGCACGGGATGACATCCATCTGCGCGCGAACGGCACCCATAGAGGCTGTGAGAAGCACCAAAGCCGTGAGCAGAACAAACGATGAACGAATCATATCTTCTCTTCCTCCCGATCGGATCGCCTCTAAATCGTAAGGGCAATCCCGATCCGGTCTTGTGGTGAATGCAGGATTCTATCCTTTCGGGGAATTGTAACCTAAAACCAACGAATAATGCTGCCAATCATTACCATTTGCTTCTAATCTGTTTAAGCGCGGGACGGGGATAAAGAAACCGGGCCAATAAAAGGCCCGGCTTTGCTGCTTGTATGTTGCGATGGACAGTGTGGTCTTTAAGGTTCCATCCCTCAGGTCTCACTTGTTGGCGAGACCCCCAAGCTGGTCCCTTGTGATCGGTTTCCGACCAGAGAGTACACGCACTTCGCTGTCCTCCCCAATCTTTACCATATTTAAGTTTACACGATCTCCCCTGCCTCCACAAGTGCAAGTATCGGCTTTTTTTCGTATATATTCAGCCGATGAAAAAAGCACCCGAAAAGGTGCATTTTCACACTGATTCTACGTGCGAGGGAACGGAGTCAGCCCTTCTCGGTGATGCTCTTCTCGCCCTCTTCGCTGATCTCGATGTCTTCCGCCGCCTTCCCCGCCGCCTCGCCGTTTCCGGCCGCCGCGGCGATCTTTCTGGCGGCTTCCTTCCTTCGCTCGTCCTGCTTGGCTCTTTCCTCTTCCGAAAGCGGCTTCAGGACCGTGTACATCGCGTCCTTGCCGTACTTGAAGCTGACCTGGCTCCGCTTGTTTATCTCTTCCAGCCGATCGAAAGTCATCCTGCCGTTCTCGTCGGTGTTCTGATCCAGTACGTGACAGAAAACCTCGACCAGGTCCGGATCGAACTGGGTGCCGGCGTTCTTTCTCAGCTCCTGCTTTGCGACTTCAACCGGAAGCCCCTTCCTGTACGGCCTGTCGGATGTCATGGCGTCGAATGCGTCGGCGATGGCAAGTATGCGTCCAAGAAGCGGAATCTTCTCGCCGGGCACGCCCATGTAGCCGCGACCGTCCATGCGCTCGTGATGCATGGTCAAGCCCTCGTACGCGGGTCCGAGGAACTTGATCGGCTTCAGGATCTCGGCCGACTTCCTTAGATGATCCTTCATCTCCTGGAACTCGTGCTCGTCAAGACGTCCCGGCTTGCCCAGGATCAGCTCGCTCACGCCGATCTTCCCGATATCGTGCAGAATGCCCGCACGCTCGACGAAGATGAGCGTCTGTTCGTCGAATCCGAGAGCCTTGCCGAGCTCCACCGCGAACAGCGCCACACGCTCCGAGTGACCGATGGTGTACTTGTCCTTCGCGTCGATTGCGCTCGACAGCGCGCGAATGGTCTCGGTGTAACCGCGTCCCATTTCCTCGTAGAGCTTGCGGTTCTCCAGGTTGGCCGCCGCCTGGTGGACGACAATTTCTAGAACCCTGACGCGATCGAGGTCGAATTCCTCCTCGTCCGCTATGTAGATGTCGATATGCCCGATCACGCCTCGCGGGCTTTTGAGCGGAACCGAGAACAGGATGCCGTGGTCCAGCACCTCATCATCGAAAATCCTCACGGAGAGGGGATCCTCGAAATCGGACAGGAGCGGTCGCTGGTAGATCTTTTCCAGGTCCTCGATTTCCTCGGCGGGGATGCCCTTTTCCCTTCCTCTTGCATAGAAGTCCCTGAAAAATCTGGTTCCCGAATGAAACTCCACGAAGAGATTGTCGGGATCCACGAAGACGATGGCATAGTCGGCCTCGGGATAAATGTCCCTGATTCTCCGCTCCAGGGCACCCAGGACGCCCTCACTGGTGCGGGCCTCCACGATTTCCTCGCTGGCGTCATGGATCGTCTCCAGCTCGTGAATCCGGCTCCTTGCGGTCTTGAACAGGCGCGCGTTCTCAAGAGCGATACCGGCCTGTGACGCCACCACCTCGAGAAGATCAAGGTCTTCCTTCGTAAACTCCTCGTGACTGGACTTGTTGTTGACGTTCAGGACACCCAGCACGCTGCCGTCGCGGGCCTTTACAGGGACACAGATCAGCGAGTTGGTGTCATAGCGCTGCTTGTTGCGTCCGGTCGAGCGCCTGCCGAAACGGGGGTCGTTCTCAATATCGCGGATGAAAAGGCTCTCGCCGTTACTGGCTACCGTGCCCGATATCCCCTGCCCGACCCTGACAGTCGCAGTGTCGATAACCTCCTTCGGCAGCCCAATGGCACTTCGTATGCGCATCAAGTCCGTGCCGGGCTCGATGATCATGAGGCTGGCCTTCTCGGCACCGAAAATGCCAGCGGCTTCCCTAACAACGATACCGAAAAGCTCATCGAGGTCCAGCACGGAGCTGATGCTCTGTGTAACGCTGAGCAGAGTCCGGAGGTTCTTGACCTTCCGGGTCACCTGCTCGGTAAGATTGGTAAGCAGTTCGCTATCGAGTGAATCACCGGTATCCATATACTGCTGCCGTCCTTGCAGTCACAAGCCGGACTGCCTCTTCTTTTTAGAGTCCAAGCCCCACTCGATTCGTAACCTGTACCCTTTCGGCGAAACCCCTTGGCGGGAACGCCCATATATCACCGCATAACACAACATCAACCGATGCTTCTCAGACCGGCCGAATGACTTATGATATCACCCGGTTCAACCATGAGTCAAACAGCCGTCCTGACCGGGAGCCCATCCCCGCGCTTCAAGCGCCATTCATTTCAGAGCAAGTCGGGGATGCAATCATACTGCGCGCGGATTGCCTTCGAATGCGAATCTCTTCGGCTGAGCTGTTAGGGGTAATTGAATATCCCGAATTCCCACCCGGTATATTTTTACCACGCCGACGGACTTTCCGCAAGACATGCGGGGGGACCTGTCTGTTTGTGCCCGGTCCTCATTGACTTGACACGGTTAACCTTTATAATGTGGCTTGAGGCAAGAAGTAACACGCCCGGCTACGGGCGTGATATTGATTGTGTTACAATCGGCCTTCAGAGGAGCCTGCCAATAAGACGGCGGTGATGTTTCATGGTGCAGCCTGCCCGAGCCGAGGAAACAGGCAAGCAAAAGCCATTTGACCTTGACGAAGCACTGATAAAGGGCTTCCAGAACGATTGCACAGACCTCCACATCCGCGCAAACGATTTCCCCATATTCCGTCTCCACGGCAAACTGATCAGGGACAAGTCCTATCCGGTCTTCTCGCCCGAGGAAACCAAGAAGATCGCGCTTGCCATGATCAATGACTATCAGAAGAACAACCTCGAGGAGAACGGCGACTGCGACCTCGCTTACGAGGTGCCGGGGATATCACGTTTCCGCGTGAACATCTTCTACGAGCGCGACAACATAGCAATCGCGCTTCGAACCATCCCCCAGCGGGTTCCGAAGATCGAGGAGCTTGGCATCCCAACTGAAGTGTGCAAGGAGATGTCGCTCAAGCCCCGCGGCATCGTGCTGGTA
>CAYLVL010000099.1:0-8824 GCA_964387135.1 uncultured Planctomycetota bacterium | reverse complement strand
TGAAACAGACCCGGTAGCGGATGCGGCCGAAGAAAAAGGTCGTACCGTGTCGCGTAGACAAACCGGCAAGGTAATCTGGATCGGCAGCCCGATTGCCCTTATAGTCCTTGCGGCGCTGGCCTTCGGAGGATATTTGTCAAGCACGGGCATCGACATGGTTTGGGCGCTTGGCATGAGCGATTGGGCGGCTCCTCCGGGTGCGAAGCTTGCGGGAAAGGACATCGGCGGAAAGACATTCGATGAAATCACCATCACACTCGACCGGCTCGATGAAGATTTCAGCAACCTGTCCGTGTGGCTCATAGAGGGCCCGCTGGAATTCTCCATCGCTGACGGGGAGTTTGACCTCTCCACGTCGGGCGACGAGGTTGTGCTTTCGGTTGCGCCCGTGGAATTCGGACTCAGCCTCGATCTCGGGTCGATGCGGTCGGAGATCGGATCACTGAGCGAGGAAACAGAGGCGGTCTGGGCGATAGACGAGCGTATCAGGCTGTGGCGCGATCCTCCGGAGATAGCCGCGAAGCTCTTGATTGATGAGACAATCGCAAGAGAATATCTCGAGATGGTGAAGTCGACGGTCGACTGCGAGCCGATCGACGCCGCGCTCGACCTGGCGAATCGAGCGATCCAATCCTCGCATGACGGGATCAGCCTGAACGTGGAAAAATCGCTTGCCTCGGTTCCCGACTCGCTTGTGGAGATTCGGGACATCGCGGTCGAGCTGGCCGTGGAGCGCATTCCCCCGGATGTGACGAGCGAAGCGTTCGCGGACATCGACCTTGACAATCCGCTCGGAGCGTACACGACTCATTTCGCGACATGGAAACGCAACCGGTCGAGGAACATAGAGATGGTCGCGGCGCATTTCGAGGGGGTGGTTGTCCAACCCGGCGAGGTGCTGAGCTTTAACGAGACAACCGGTCCCCGCACGGCGGCAGAGGGTTACTACCTCGCGCCGATGTACCGCAACAGCCGGATAGAGCTTTCGCCTGCGGGAGGCGCGTGCCAGGTGTCCACGACCTTGTATAATGCCGCGCTTCTTGCGGGTCTGGAGATAGTGGAAAGGTATCCGCACTCGCGACCGTGCTCGTATGTCCCGTACGGAAGGGACGCGACGGTTGCATATGAAAGCAGCGTTGACTTGAAATTCCGCAACAGCCTCGACCACGCGATCATCATCCACCAGGAGGTGGACCGGCTTTCGGCGGGGACCATCACGTTCGAGATTTTCGGACATCCCGACGATCGGGTTCACGTGGAGATCGGCAACGCGTACTCGTGGATCGCCCGTACAGATTCGATGACAACCTACATCGTGGACAGGTCACTAGCACCGGGAGAGGAAGTGGTGGAGGACAGCGGTGTAAGCGGCATACATCAGAGAGCGTGGCGCACGTGGTATGACGAGGATGGCAACGAGCTCTTCACGGAGCAGATCAGCAACGATCGCATCAGGCCGGTGGGAGCGCTGATACGTCACAATCCGGCGGGAGGAGCGACGGTTGTGCCGGTGGACGATTCGGGAGAGGCACCAGAAGAGCCCGAAGAGGAATATCCGCCGGGGATTTTCTGACGAACCGTGCGGGTGGGGGAGGTATCCTTGGGCAAATTCAGTAAAGGCAAAACCCGCTCGGGTAACAAGTGGGATTTTTCTTCGGTCAATCAGACCTGCCGTCATTTCACGACGAAGTTGAGCAGTTTCTTCGGGACGACGATGACTTTCCTGATCTCCTTGTCGCCGATGTGGTTCTCGACCTTCTCGGTTCGGCAGGCTTCCTTCAGCTCTTCCTCGCCGATGTCGACCGGCACCTCGACATTGTCGCGCACCTTGCCGTTGACCTGGACGACGATGGTCATTGTCTCGCTCTTCAGGAATTCCTCGTTATGCTCAGGCCATGGCGTCTTGAAGATGCTTTGACTGCTGCCCAGACCCTCCCAGCATTCCTCGGCGATATGCGGCGCGTACGGCGACAGCAGTCTCAGAAGGACGCCGATGCCGTGCGCGAGATCGGCGCGATGGGACTCTTTCGATGAGTCATAGCGCTTGCTTGCGAAAGCGCCGAGGGTGTTGCTTAACTCCATCATCCTCGCGATGGCGGTGTTGAGGGTCTCGCGCTGGTCGATGTCCAGCGTCACTTCCCTGACCGCGAAATGTACCGCCCGGCGCAGTTCCTCATCGGCGATGTCACCGATGGAGCCGTCGGTCGGTACCAGCCCCGCGCAATCATCGCGATGGTTGTACACCATTCGCCAGATTCGGTTCAGGAACCTGTACTGCCCCTCCATGCCGGTCATGCGATAGTCGTCCGGCGGGAACGTGTCCTTCGGCTCGTCGGGGCCGCGCTCGATGTGGTCCTCCCAGTCGATGTCCCTCTCGGGCGGAGCGGCGAACAGGATGAACAGGCGGGTGGTGTCGGCCCCGTAGTGTTTCGTCAGGTTCCTCGGATCCTCGACATTGCCCTTGCTCTTTGACATCTTGTGGCCGCCCCACATCACGATGCCCTGCGTCAGGAGCTTCGGGGCGGGCTCGTCGTAGCTCAACCAGCCGGTGTCGTGAAGAACCTTGATAATGAACCGGAAATAGAGCAGGTGCATGATGGCGTGCTCGGGACCGCCGACGTACAGGTCCATCGGGCACCAGTACTCGACATCCTCCCTGCGGAACGGGACATCATCCGCGCCGGGCGAGCAGTAGCGCAGGAAGTACCAGGATGAATCTACGAAAGTGTCCATCGTGTCGGTCTCGCGCTTCGCGGGACCTCCGCAGGAAGGACATTTCGTATTCAGCCATTCCGGGACGGAAGCCAGGGGGCTCCCCTCACCTCCGACGTACTGCACCTTGTCGCTGGGCGGCAGCAGTACAGGCAACTGGTCTTCGGGAACGGCAACCGCTCCGCACTTATCGCAGTGGATAATCGGGATCGGCGCGCCCCAGTAGCGCTGTCGGCTGATCAGCCAGTCTCTCAGGCGATAGTTGATCGTCGGTCCGCCCTTGCCCATGGCCTTCAGCCTGTCGGCGACGACATTCCAGAATTCGGTTGACGGCATGCCGTCCCCGTCGCCGGAGTTCACCATCTCGCCGTCCTCGGTAAAGGCTTCGTCCATGGGGGCATCAGGATCGATATCGCTGCCGAACGGACGGATAACTCGGACGATAGGCAGGTGGTACTTCTTCGCGAAGATGAAGTCGCGGGTGTCATGACCCGGAACGCACATGACCGCGCCGGTGCCGTATTCTGCGAGAACGTAATTACCGATCAGGATCGGGATCTCCTCGTTGTTGATCGGATTTATGCAGGTGCGTCCCAGGTGCATCCCGATCTTCTCGCTCTCCTCGCTGGTGCGCTCGATCTCGGATTGCATGATGCACTCGCGGACAAACGCGCGGACCTCGTCCAGCTTCTCCGGAGCGGTCAGTCTCTCGACGAACGGATGCTCCGGGGCCAGAACCATGTGGGTGCAGCCATACAGGGTGTCCGGACGCGTGGTGAAGACCTCGATGTCCTCTGGGAAATCGGGAACCGGGAACGAGATCATGCAGCCCTCGGATCGCCCTATCCATGCGCGCTGCATGTCGGTCACGCGGTCGGGCCAACCGCCCTTCAGCTTGTCCAGGTCGTCGAGCAGCCTTTCCGCGTAGTCGGTGATCCTGAAATACCACTGGCTCAGCTTGCGAGGCTCGACCGGGCCCTTGCATCGCTCGCAGATACCGCCCTCGGCCTGCTCGTTGGCCAGGACGGTCTCGCATTGCGGGCAGTAGTTGACCCTGGCCTCCTTCCGGTAGGCCAGGCCGTTGTCGAACAACAGCTTGAACAGCCACTGCGTCCACTTGTAGTAGTCGGGACGATGGCAGGCGACCTCGCGACGCCAGTCGTAAGCGAAGCCCATTCCGTTGATCTGATCGCGGATGAGCTCGATGTTGTTCTCGGTCCAAGGACCGGGATCGGCTCCTTCCTTGATCGCCGCATTTTCAGCGGGAAGTCCGAAGGAGTCGAAGCCCATCGGGTGAATCACGTTGAAGCCCTTCAGGGTCTTGAAGCGCGCGTAGACATCGCCGATGCAGTACACCCGCGTGTTCCCCATGTGCAGGCCGGAGCCCGAGGGGTACGGATACATCTCGAGCGCGTAATACTTGGCCCGGGACGGATCGCGATCGGTTTCGAAGAGATGTTCATCCGCCCAGCGCCTCTGCCATTTTTCCTCGACCAGTCTGAAATCGTATTTCGGCTCCATCGTTTATCGCTCCTCGATATCCACGGCTCTACCCACCGCGTGGAATCAGTGAAGAAACTCTACTGCGGTATTGCTGATGCTCCCTTGGAGGGTACCGGCCGGAGCGTGGCCGGGGTCAAGTGGGGCCCACATCACCGGGATGCGGGCCGGAGAAGGTCGAGGTTGAGGGCCAATATGAAGCTTCGCTCGTCCACTGTGGAAGTTCACACAATTAGTCTCATTTATTGCGGGGGTTATATACACCGATATGCCTGTTGTGTCAAGAGTCGAGGGGGGCGAGGTGGGATTGCTCTATAATTTTGTATAGTGTTGCAGGGAGCATGCAAGAGCTGCGGGGACCAAAGGAAAGGGACTTGATTAAGACTTATAAGGGGGCGGACCGCGTGCGATTTTAATGGCATAAAACCGCGGAAGGGACTTGAATATCGCCCGGGTTTTTGGAATAATCTTGCGTAGGATGCATTGGAGTGATACTATACCCAACTGCATTTTAGATCAACAAAAAACTTTCAAAGGAGGCTGCATATGAATCGGTGGACAGTGCTCCTCACGACGATGCTACTTTGCACCTTCGTCGTGTTGGGCTGCTCCGGTGGGGGGGACAACCCCGTAACCACCTCTACCGGACCCGGTTTGACAGCCGGAACACCAAGCCACGGGGGTCAGGCGCAGACCCAGCTTTGGGGTTACTGGGACGTCACGATTGACGTCGAGGCCCAGACGGTCGAAGCTGTACCTAACAGGACAGCAATGTTCGGCGCCAATGTGGTAACGTTCCTCAACGGACGCCCCCCAGGACTTGCGTTCTTCATCAATGATACGCCGATCGGCGACGGATACATCGATGTGGACATCGACGTATCACTGATCCATCCGCTGCCGGGACTTCCGCAGTACGATGGGTATGATGTCCGCGGTATTTTCATCGGCGACGGCTCATTGACGATGGACTACGAGTCCCTGCTTTACGCCGTGAACGGGCCGGACCAGTTCCTGCTGAACGATGACGGATACACCCGATGGTGGAATCCGTTTGAGTTCGGGGTGCCCGGCGTTCTTGGCTACACACACGGCGACCTTGCGACTCCCGGATACACGGGCAATGCTACGCTGAACCCGTACAAGTATTTCGCCGACGGCCTTGGCGCCTACGACGATTACTGGGAGTGGCTCGGTAACAACACCGACACGTTCGGTGTGTTCACGTCCGGGTCGACCAATACCAGGAACTACTACCTGAGGTTCCCGGATGTAAAGGGCGTAACCTACGGCTACGCCGTAGTAGCCAACTGGGAGGGCGAGGAGATCGAGGATCATCCCGCTCCCGCGCCCGAGGCGGTCGGCTGCTCGATCGTCCAGGATGAGTCCCAGCTCTACTATGTTGATGAGACCATCAACGGTGGTCTGCTGATCCTGGACGTCAGTGTATTCTGCTGGGATGCTCAGCCGTCAACCATTCTCGTTGAGTCGACGGTTCTCTCGGGAACCTACACGTTTGACTCGATGGACATGGTCCCGGTTTCGGGAGACGACTACATCTCGACATATCATGTTGAGATCCCGGCGGACAACGTTACAGGTCTCGATGACCAGGAAGCCTGGGTGATCTGCGAGGCCGGCGCATGGGACTACACGTGTGAATACACGCCCCCATCACCAGGCGCCGCTCCGGATGCCACTCTGGCCGCCTACTTCCGCTTCCCGATCGCCGTGAGCGATCAGGTTCCCTGCACCACCCCGCAGGTCCTGGACTGCACACCCGGACAGGGCACGATTGGCGGAAACGTCAACATCGAGGTCACCACGGATCCCGTTCTCGAGGACGGCGACGATCTTGCTGTCTGGCTGACGATGGACGGTGAGCCCGATATCGAGGGCACCAACGTCACCTTCGTTGACAGCGAGCATGTCACCGCGGACATCTCATTGGCCGGCGTTGCCGAGGGACTGTGGGATGTCTGGGTCATGAACGGCTGCGACGGAATACCCGGCATGGGTGAAGACCTGTTCGAGACGGTCCTGACCGGAGGCCTCTTCATTGAGGACGAGGGCGACCTGCCCACTCCGCTGCCGTACCCGGATGAGATCAACTTCTGCGTCGTTGGAGACGACACCAATCAGGAAGGTGTCTACTACTTCGGTGACAACTGGCAGGTTCTGTACTATCCGCTGGATTACTCGGCGGACGGCCAGTTGTACTTCACGATGCAGGGCAACTACGGCTACGGCCAGAACCAGTTCTTCGGCAACCCGAACGAGCTCGGCGCCCTTGAGCTGGACGGCACCGGCGGCATGATTCACTGCTCGCGCAGCGCGAACGTCTTCTTCGGTGGCTACCAGACACGGCAGTGCGTCACCTGGTTTGCCGCCAACAACCCGCAGGCTCAGAACGGCCTGACGTTGAACGGGTTGTACGGAAACGTCCGAGTCAGGGACTGCGAGGCCGAGTTCGAGTCGTACTCACCGTTGTGGAACCACTGGGCGACGTACTACGACTACAACTTCGGCGGCAACGACGTGGAGATCGTCATGGCCGGTATCGGCTATCCTTACGGCTCCGGCAGCTACACCACCGGGTGGAGCATCAACTGGGGTCCGCTGGATGAGACCACTGAGGGCAGTCTCGACGGAGAGGTTTCGGACATCGAGCAGTTGAGATTGGCGATGGACTCCGATCCTGTCGGCCTGTCGGGCGGCTTGAACGTTATCTTCTACTATCTTGAAGGTGACGCCACAAGCATGAACGGCAGCTCAGATGATCCCACGGTCGAGGTCATGGGCAACAACCGCTACAGCCTCGGTTCCGCCGCTCAGTCCCTCGCGACCATTGACGAGACCAACTGGGTCGGCACGCCGATCGACATCGCTGTGATCAACTCCTACGGGAACTTCACAAGCGCGGAGTCGAACTGGCTGGTAGTCCTCGAGGACAACGGCGACTCCACATGGCAGATTTGTATGTTCGATCAGGACGGCGAATTCATCGAGCGCTATGGCTCAGCCCAGGACGGCGATCCGCTCGTGATGGACGTCGACACCGTGAACCAGAAGATCCATGTCTGGGTCGACGATGGCGGCACTCTCAGGTACTTCATCTTCGGCTACAACGACTGATCGATCCGGTTCTGCCTGATTGATCCGACTAGCACGCCCCCTCGAAAGAGGGGGCTTTTTCTGCATCTTTGCCTGTTCAAAAGCAGCAAACTATCATCAGCAGCCGCTCAAATGGTTGAAATGCCTCCCGAAACATGAAAGAATGTCGGTCTACAGCATGGTGGGGCATGCACTGTGCAACACGCAAACAGAAAACAGCAAAGGAGGCTGTAAATGAATCGGCCGACGGTTCTGATTATCACTCTAATCGTAAGCCTGTCGATTCTGATAGGCTGCTCCGGGGGAGGAAGCGGCCCGACCGCTCCGGCAACCGATCCGGGAATGCAGCTTGCCCAGGATGCGACAGCGGGAGGTGAGGGAAATATTCAGCTCTGGGGTTGCTGGGATGTCTATATCGACACAGAAAGCCTGGAAGTGGAGGCTGTGCCGATCCGGCATGCGATGTTCACGGCAAACCTCACGGGGCTCCTTAACGGCTTCCCGACAACTCTCGGCTTCACTATCAACGGAACGAATCCGGGTCCGGGCTATATCGACATCGATCTGGATGTTCGCCTGACGCACCCCATACCCGGGAAGCCGAAATTCAACGGGTATGACGTCAGAGGAGTATTCATGGGCAACGGGTCCGGCACGATGTTGTACAATCCGGCCCTGGCCTACCCGATGCTGGGAACCGACCAGTCCATGCTCGACGATCCGGTAGGGCTGGACGGCGGTGGTCCGGACGGGTACACGCGCTGGTTCAACTTCAGCGAGTTCATGGTGCCGGGTCTGTTCGGATACATTCAGGGCAGGTTCGCCACAAGAGATTTCGCCGGAACCGCCACTTTGTGTCCGTACAAGTACTTCGCGGACGGTCTCGGGGCACAGGACGACCTGTATCCATGGCTGCTCGCGAACACCGACACCAACGGCGTGTTTTCATCCGGCTCCATGAACACCAGGAACTACTACCTGAGGTTCCCGACCGCGGTCGGAGTCAAGTTCGGCTACGCGGTCATCGCCAACTGGCAGGGAGGACAGCCGGAGGATCACCCATCCAACGCGACAGAGGCGGTCGGTTGTGACGTGGTGGACAACAGCACTGTCTACTACGTGGACAACACGATCAACGGCGGGGACCTGATCCTCGACGTGAGCATTTTCGGCTGGGGCGCGCAGCCCTCGACGATTTTCATCGAATCGACCGTGCTCAGCTCGACTTACCAGTTCACGCCGACGGACATGACCCCGATCGCCGGCGGTGAGATGTACTCGACGTACCATGTTGAGATTCCCGCTGACGAAGTAAGCGGCGTTGCCGACAACGAGTTCTGGATAATCGCCGAATTCAGCGGCTACGATTACTCCAATGAGTTCGGGGTTCCGAACGACGCCCAGAACGATCCCCTTGCCGCGTTCTTCAGGTACGATCTCGAAGTAGGGACCGAGGTTCCGTGCCAGACACCCGAGGTCCTGGGCATCCAGCCGGTCT
>CAYLVL010000098.1:0-8849 GCA_964387135.1 uncultured Planctomycetota bacterium | reverse complement strand
CCAAATGCCGTGTACACCGTGGTTGCTGAGCTGTCGATATAATTGCACCACGCCATCCAGTAAGCCTGGTCGAAATCAGGAGTGTCTAATGACACGATGTCCGGAGCCTGGAATGTCTCGATCTGCAGATAATATCCGTAATCGCTCGGATCGAAGATGCCTCCAACCGATCCGCCAATACCTGCCATCTGCTGCCAACGCGGTTGAGGTTCTCTAACCGTCGGATCATATCGGCCGTACGTCACTTGCCAGATGCCCTGGCTCTCATCCCATTCGTAGTAACACAAGCTTGCCTCGGGTGATCCCACCTGGACGAAATGGCATGTTACAGCAGGGAAGATGCCGTATGCTCCGGCAAGACCCTCGCCCTATCCCTGTAGAAATCGGTCCAGGTAGTCCAAACCAAATGGGGTTCTCCAGTCTGATAGTCGTACTCGACATCTGGAGCCCAATCGTCGCTATTGTCCACATCGTGAGGAGTTCCATCACCGAATACATGGTTGCTCGCAGTCATTGGATTGCCGGAAGGGAAGTTGCTCTCAAACCAGAAGGCGGAGATGGCTCTAATGTTCCATCTGGCATTGGGAAATTCCTTGTCTCTGCACATGAAAGCGACTGTCACCTCAATGACGCAAAGCTGAGGCCCCTCGTAACTGAAGTAGTAGATCGCAGCCGCTTTGGGTGAGGCGATTTCGTAAGTATCACCTCCGTGAAACAGACATCCGGTCGCCACCGGCGGGCCACCATTGATGCAGTCGACGGAATCATCCAGCCAGGCGTAGATGATCCGATCCTCTTCCGGCGCGTGCTCTGCAGTTATGGCAATACAATACTTCCGTGTCTCGGAGGGTCCCACAGTGATCTCCGCCGGCTCGCCGTACCAAAGATCCGCATAACCCCCGGGCTTCCAGCCGTTAAGAAGTGGAGCAAGATCGATTTCGTTGTAGGCCATCGGTGGGTCATTGAAAAGGATCCAGGAGGGTCTGAAATCAGACGCACTTCTGTGTGGTGAGAAGCTGGCTGCAACAGGATTACTCTTGCTGGCGCATGCTAGATGAAACAGTGTGGCAATCGCAGCAAGTAAGATCATAGCATTGAGTTTCAATTGCATCTCTCTAACCTCCGATTCAGTCGAGATCAGGATCGTTAACTTGGAAGTCAGATATCGTATAGGCGATATCGAAGTATTGGTTCCATTCTGTCACCATGCAGTAAGCGACTATGCGATGCTTGCCATTGCCAAGATGGCAACTGTCAACTGCGTGGCACGCGAAACGGTGCTCCTCTAAGGGATCGCATTCCATCAAGGGAAATCCGATTCCCCCGGAGCAATCGTAGTACTCCCAGATTGCCTTGTTGCTATCATCTTCACCCCATTCCCAAATCTCCATGTACTGCTCGGCGCAGATGGAGCCACAGCACTCGTCACAGTCGGTTATCACCTCGCCATTGTTTATTACAAACCTGAAATAGTAAGGTTCGGGTTGATTCGCAGAGCTTGGGAAGTCATTGATCGGATCCGTTACCGGGCTGACCGTCGGCGGCTCCCAGCAGGCTTCAACCGCATAACCCGCTGCAACGGGCTTCCCTGGCGGCAGGGAGATGTGATAGGTCCGGTCGACATATCTGTTCGGCAGGAAGGCATGCCGCTCTTCTTCCGTGTAGAAATCCAGGTACGCATTTATATCCGCGTTCGGACTGCCGAAGGAAAATCGACCCGGCCAATAGCGGAATATGGGCAAATTGCTCCCCGAGTCCCAATTCGGGCTCCATCGAGGCGTGTACCCATCCGCATTGAGAACCTCGGGATCGCCAAGCTCTGCCCATGAAACGTAAACTGGGCTTGGAAGCGGAAGCTTTGTGCTTCGGTTGCAGTACTCATACGAACCGCTGAACATCATGATGCCCTTGACATCAAAGGCAGTGTATTCCAGGTGATCGCGGAAGGGATGGGTTACCCGCACTGTGAGATCAACTGTGCCGTCATGGTTATTCTTGAGGCTAATCACCTTGAGGCAATTAGAGCAGTACTGCTCCAGGAACTTCAGCGTGTTGAGATGGAAGTGCATGTTGCGCTGGGGGATGACCTCGACGCTGTCATGCTCGGCACTGAATTCCAGCGTCCATTCGCCCCACAGGCGATAAGGGCCGTCATGCACTTCCGCCAGTCGCGTGAACGGCAGCCCATCGCTGCTACCCGGAATGCCGCTGCCGGCGACTTCTCCCCGCATGTCGGGAGCAGCAGGATTCGCCGCGCAGCCGATCATCACCGTCGCGGCGACGCCGAGTAACAGAAACAGCGTTATGGATCTCATGGACCCACCTCCCGTTCAATCTGAAGATGCCCCGCTGCACAGTCATGGCAATGCTTTGCCTGTATCTCCAGATTCAATCCGTCCTGCGATCTCAATTTTACCCTGTTTCATCCCTCTGTCAATATATAACTGAAAAAAATGGGTAAGAAATCCATTATTCTCGTGGGAGCCACCATAAGCCTCGGCCCATGAATCGGCGACATGTTTCCCCGTTTGATCGGACCCCGCAAGAAAATCCCGCTTGACTTGATGTCGTTTTTCCTTGGACACGGCGGTGTCTCCTTCATTGCTGGTCCCTTACAGGTTACACCGTGTCAACCGCCCTGCGAGGTCGGTCGTGATGTGTTTCCTTCGGGAAAAAAGAAGCTTTCTGCCCGACCCGGATGCCGGGTCCCACCGTGCAAATCACGCCCTTGAAGTGCAGATAGTATTTAGAACCTGAGAGGTATAAGGAGGCGCTGTATGCGCAAGCTCATTATATTCTTCATCGCCTTCCTTCTGCTGGCTTCACCGGCCATGGCGCAGGAGGAAGTGGACGTCGAGATAACGATCCAGACGATCCTGGTTTTTGTCGTCAACAACGCTGCTCCATTCACCTTCACCTACGACGACTATGCTGACTTCGGTGCAGCTCAGGATCTCGGAGACGTGGACTACGACCTCGACTGCAACCAGGGCTGGCAGGTTGAGGGCCAGATTCTGGACGGGACTCAGAACGGCCAGACAGCGGACGACTGGGATGACGCGACCTGGACGCTCTCCGTAAACGGGGTGACCATAAACGAGGCAGGCGGAACAGTGGTCGACAGCGGTGGCGCGGCCGTGCATCGCGTCGGCTCCCTGTGGGAGGTCCTCCTGACTATCCCGTGGCCGGAAAGCAATTCCACGCCGGACTGCACCATCCAGCTCACGGCATCCGCGGTCTGATCCTGCTCTTTCCCGTTCCGCGGCTCCCCGGACGGTCGGCTCTGGGAAACAGTGCCGAGCGAATAATAGTGCTTTAAGGCATTCAATTTGATAAAATGGACGCGGCTCAAGATGCGCAGGCTTTTCATTTCTTTCATAGCCTTTCTGCTCTTTGCCACATCTGCGATGGCTGAGGTGGAGATCGGAGTTGTGATGTCGGTCGCAACGGTGAACGTATTCCAGGTCAACAATGTCGGACCGTTGACATTCACGTTCGACGAGTACTCCGACTTCGGCATCGCCCAGGACATCGGGGATATCGATTACGACCTCGATGCAAACGCGGGCTGGCAGGTTTCGGCGATAATCCTCGACGGCACCCAGAACGGTCAGACCGCAGACGACTGGGATGACGTGACATGGACCCTCAGCGTCAACGGGGTGGCCATCAATGAAAGCTCCGGTACTGTCATCGACAGCGACCCGGGGCCCGTCAGCCGTACCGGAGCCCTCTGGGAAGTTCTCCTGACCATCCCCTGGCCCGAAAGCGCCTCGACCCCCGACTGCACTATCCAGCTCACCGCATCCGACCTTTAAGGGTATCCCTCCACGGCCCCCCACCTTTAATCATTATTCAGTGCGCTTGACGCGAGGATGTGTTATACTTTTCTAGGACGCATTTGTTGCCGGACTAGGATGTCGCCGGGAAGGAGACGAGCAGAGGCGTGTGGCAGCGTTTGTGCGCTCTTTTGCTTGTGCTCTTTCCAACCGCGGGCTGATCCGGTGTGCTACCCGGATGGTGCCGTTGTTGTCGGCGTGGGCCGGAAGGCCCGAAGTTCCGGCACATGGCGTCGTTGCTGTTTTTAGCAGGTGGCGTTCGACCGGAGCATAGGTGGCTTTCTACGGCTCGAGACGAGGTCAACTGATGAACCGTTCGCACTTCCGACCTCCATCCCTCGCTCTGAAAATCACGCTGCTGATGGCTCTCCTGCTGTGCCAGCCTGTGACCATCCTCCGTGCTGACACCGAAGAGTCTTCCAGCTTCTCTTTCATCATTCCCGAAATTCGCATGCTTTCGCTGGAGACCGGCACGTCCGTCTGCTTGGCCGACACCAACGCCCTCCTGACCGGCTGGACGGAGGTGCAGACCTGGGACATCGTTGTCAGCTCCAACGTTGACTGGGTGCTTACCGTCAGGGGTACTCAGAGCGCGTGGGAAGGACCATGGCCGAAGCCGGTGAGCGACATCTGGTGGGCCTGCGATTCCGGCGATTTCGTTCCTCTCGACACGGCACCTCTGGAGGGCTGCTCCGGAGGTCCATCGGACCACGAGAGCCATCCTGTGCATTTCAGGATTGCCATGGACATGCTCCAGGACATCCCCGGCGACTATTTCTATGGATACATTGTCTTCGAGCTTGCAGCGCCATGAGAATCGTGAAACACATACTGCCGGCATTCATTTTCGTCCTTTGGGGCGTGCTTGCCCTCGGACCGTCGGTCTACGCTGATCCGTCGGTGGACGTCCATGATCTGAACCTTGGCCTTGTCGGGGAAGATGATTTTCTCGCCGGGCATATCCTGATCCCTGGACTTCCGGTTCACTGGCAGAGCGACGTCCCATGGCGACTCCTGGTCAGTTCAGTGGATCCGGACCTGGGGCCGAGTGACGACGCCGCTTACGTGAAGCCGCTTGATGACTTCCTGTGGAAGCTCTCGGAGGACGAGAACTGGACGCCGATGAGCCAGTATCCCGAAGAAGTCTATTGGAGCACTGAGACGGGTTCAGGCGTGATATATGTGGACGTCGCCGTGCGTCTCGACTGGCTTTCCGATGCACCGGGCGACTATCACGCCGATCTCATTTTCACCGTCGAGCCGCTTTGATGTTTCTTGCCGGGATCGAACCTGGAGGTGTTGCGCGCGCAGGCCGGGCGGGATTACTTGATGGCCGTGACGCTTGGCCAGGCTTGAATCCCGGACCGGAAGCGGAATCGGCCAAGCTGGAGAAGCGCCTATGACTCCGATGATACTGACTCTTGCTCGATCGAGGATTCTTCTCCTGTCATTGACGGGAGTCCTGCTCATTGGCATGAACACGTCGCGGTCTCTCGCCCAGGGATTCTCAGTATCGTACGACGAGAACGAGTTCGTTGTGTCACCCGGCGACAGCTTCACCGCCACCATTTACGTCAGAAACATGTCCGAGGAGACCCTCACCCTGAAGATTTACCCGGGCGACTGGGTCCGAGTGCCGGGACAGACCAGCGGCTACGAGTTCGATGAGGAGGGCGGACGTGAAGATCGGTCCTTTCTCGGATGGATGACCTTCAGCCCGGATCGAATGGTCCTCGAACCGGGCGAAGCGGGAGACGTGTTTTGCGACATCAACGTGCCGGACGACCCGGATCTCCAGGGAAGCTACTGGGGCGTCGTGTTCATCGAGGACTCCCCCGAGGAGAGAATCGAAAACGAAACATCTTCCGATGCGGGCACGGTCGTGGGGATTCTCACGGCCTTCAGGTACGCAGTCCAGATATACGCGACAATCGAGAATTCAGCCGTGCGCGATGCAACCTTCACATCCATCGACTTTCAGGCGGTTGATGAGGGTTTCGAAGTGATCGCGGTCCTCGAGAATAAAGGGAACATCTTCCTGAGACCCGAGGTCAGGCTCGAGCTTCGCGACGCATACGGCAATTCAGTCTTCGAGCAGGAGCACGTGCGGCAGACCATCCTGCCCGAAAGCTCCAGGGAGTATGTTTTTCAATTGACAAACCTGCCGGTCGAGCCCGGTCCCTATCTTGTCATGGTTGTCGCGGACTACGGTGTTCCCACGCTGATTGCGGCGCAGGGGCGGGTGATCATCGAGTCCTCCAAGGCCGATCAGGCGGAAGAATAAGAGGGTTAAGAGGGCGAGTGGGCGAACCTGAAAAAGGATCCGCTGGTGGGCGGAGCCGGTTCCGATGGGGTGGACGGGTCAATCCGGAGATTCCGGCGACCCTGTCTCTGGTTGTCTCCATCCTCCTCTTCTTCGCGCTCAGCGCACCTGCTCCATGCAACGCCATCGGCTTCAGCATACGCCTCCTGTCCCCTTCACCAATTGATGTCGATCCAAGGCGTCCCGCGACCGTCGGCATTCTCATCGAGAATGGATCGAGCGCTCCCCTGCCCCTCGTTGTCTCCGCAATTGCCCCGGACGGATGGTCCTGCTCGCCTGAGCCGGAGATAGTCACCGTTGATCCAGGAATGTCCGACACCGTGTTTGTCGCGATCATAGTCCCGACCCACGCAGTCGCCGGGGAATATGAGATCTACATCACCATCTTCCCAGAGGACGCCCCGGTCGACGCCCTCAGCACTGTAGTTGTGGCGAGAATCCCTTCTGCAAGACGGCTTGACGTCACCCCCCTCCGCTATCAACTGCCCGACGCCTCCACCGGCGATATCCTGACTCCGGACTTCATTGTCACCAATCTCGGCAACGCTCCGTGTCCGATAGGGATCGAGGTCGATTCCTTCCCGGAGTGGCAGGTGGAGATGGATCCGTCGCAGAGAGAATTTGTTCTCTCACCGGGTCAAAGCGAATCGATTGCGCTCAGCGTCACCGTTCCCGAAATCCTCGAAAGGTCGCTCACCCATCGTCTTGCTCTCATCGCGCGATCACTTGAACCGGAACCCGGCGATGTGACCGCGCAGGCGACCGTCAGCACCAGGATCATTCCCACCGCAGTACCGACCGGGCCGGTGTTCGCGTCGCTGGACGGGTCGATCAGCTCGCAGGTTGTTTTTTCGGACGATCATGATCCATCCATGACGGTCTCCATCGGTCCGATGCGGGGAGACCTCGGAGACGGCAGAAGGGCAACAGTAGAGCTCGGAAATCTGCTCGTGACCGGCGATACAAGCCCCGTTCTCACCCAGAGCGAGAGAATCTTTGCGGAATATCACGAAGAGGATGAGGGAGGTATTCGGGCAGGCGACTTTCCTCTCGACTTCGGCTCCCCCTTGCTTGCACGTTACTCCTGGGGCCGGGGGGCGGAGTTTATCATTCACGAGGCTGATACGGACTACAGGGGATTCTATTCCCGAAGTCGCGGCAGCTCGCAGACCGAAAGCATCGGCGGACAGATTGCGTGGTTCCCCGGAAACGATTACACGGTGCGGGTGACTGCGATAGGCAGGGACGATCTCGACGGCGATTTCGACAACGGGGCAAGTGATTCCTCGACCACCTACGGCGCTCTTATCGGATATAACCCGACTCATGACATGGAACTCAGCGGAGAGGTCGCCCATACAGATTCGTCGGAGCCCGGCTCCCGCAACGCATGGCGCTTTCAGGCAAGGTATCGAACGGATCAGTTCGCCGCCAACTGCGAGTGGCTCCGGGCAGGCGAGAGCTTCGGCGGGGGATGGCACGATACCGAGCTCAGACGCGTTAACCTCCTCTGGAACATCGAGGAGGGTCTCAGGTTGTGGACGGACTACAGCGTGTCAAGAAACAACCTCGACCGCGACCCGGACGAAAATGGACGCAACTACAGAAGCATTGTGTACGGGGCCTCGTGCGATCTCGGCGCCCTCGGACGCCTGCGGGTGTCGCGCAGGCTGAACCGCACCATGGACGTTATCCTCAACGAATACAACAGGCACAGGAACACCACCGTTCTTTCCCTGACCCGTCACTGGGGGACCTTCACTACAACCGCCACCTGGCAGCATCAGGCTGAGGATTTCTTCGTTCTCAACGACCAGGAGCGGAGCAGATATGTGCGTCTCGACTGCACGGCTCAGCTCGGCTACGGCTCATCGCTGAGGCTCGGATGCGCCCTCGGAAGGATGTCCGAACAGAATGGCGCCGTCAGCGCCCGAACAGGAAACCTCATCATCGGCGGTCGCCTCAGGCTCAACAGCGATACGCATTTCTCCTGGGATTTGAGAAGGGACACCGGTCGCCTGATCGAGGATCGAACCGATATCTCCGGTAACCTCAATTGGGATCTTTCCGGCGATCGCGAGCTCAATTTCCGCCTCAGAAGCTACACCGGTGAGTACGATACCGACACCGAGGTGGCCTTCGAGATCGCCTATCCGCTCTCGTTGCCTCTCCGGGCATACCCGCTCATGGGCAGAGTGGAAGGAAGGCTGTATCTGAGCTCCGACCCGGATCATGGTGTCGGCGGTGCAAAAGTAATGGCCGGTGGTTACGAGGTTCTGACCGACGAAGCGGGGTTCTTCTCGTTACCGGCACTGGAACCCGGTCAATACCGGTTCGACCTCGATGTCTCCACAATCGGAGCAGGGAGGGTTCCGGGAATCGAGCTGCCAATCGAGTTTACAGTCGAAGCGGGTTCCACCACCGAGTTCGAGATCCCGATTATCAGGACCGCACGGATCGGCGGCAGGGTCCTGATCCTTCCGGTGGGCGCATCCGGCGATGTGGAGCCGGTTGATTTCCTTACCGGAGTTCTCATTGAGCTAAGGAGCGATGATGCCGTCCAGTACAGGGCGACCGACTTACAGGGTCGATACCTCTTTGCCGACCTCGCACCGGGCGAGTACACCCTGACACTGCGAGAAAACCAGCTCCCTGAAGATTACGAGTTCGCGGGACCGTCCAGCTTC
>CAYLVL010000097.1:0-9005 GCA_964387135.1 uncultured Planctomycetota bacterium | reverse complement strand
GGGATCAGCATGTCGCTTGGGAGCTTCTATGGAACGTCCTCCGAGCAGTCGGCGATCAATTATGCATGGGATCATGGGGTTGTGGTTGTCGCGGCTGCCGGGAATTCGAATGTGTCGAGCCCCTTCTATCCGGCGGCGTTCAACCATGTGATAGGAGTCGCGGCGACGACATCGAGCGACAGGAAGGCGAGTTTCTCGAACTACGGCTCGTATGTAGACTGTTGCGCGCCGGGCTACCAGATTGTATCGAGCTATTTCTACGAGCACTCGGGCGATCCGTGGTCGGTGCCGGAGAACGAGCGGTACGCGATCATGTCCGGGACGAGCATGGCGTGCCCGCAGGTGGCCGGGCTGGTAGCGCTTGCAGGATCGTATTTTCCGGCCTACACCGCCGAGGAGCTTGCGGACCAGGTTGTGTTTACGTCGGACAACATTGACTCGCTCAATCCAAGCTATGCGGGCAGGCTCGGGGCGGGCCGGATAAATGATTACGGTGCGCTGACGAAGCCGCTGGCGCCGGATTTCGAGGTGGTGAAGCTGTTCAGCGACGATGACAATCCGCTTTACAGCCAGGGCAATCGCGACGGTTTCTTGAATCCGGGCGAGATAATCGAATTTCGGCCTACAATAAGGAATACGGGGACGAAGTCGGCGCAGAATACGTATCTCAGCATTGTCGGAGGAGAGAGTTACATCGAGCCGCTGTTCGAATCTGTCCTGATCGGGGATGTCGTTCGCGGCCAGACGGTGACTTGCGACGATCCGCTGGTATTCAGGGTGAGTCGGGATATCGAGGAGGATGTGCTTCTGGATGTGGATCTTCATTTCGAGTATGAGGGCGGGGATCCGATAGATGTGGAGTACGTTCTGTCGATTCGAACCGATCTGGGCGTTGTTGACACGATCCTGTGCTCGGGGGAGGGGCTTCTGGAGGGTGAGATAGCCAAGGGATTGAGCGGCATAGCAATGCTGGCGTTCACTATCGAGGGGGATTTGAACTACGGGACGCTGGATGAGCTTGTGATTCATCAGACCGGTACGGCACCGAGTTCGAGCTTCACCGATGTTCAGCTCTGGCTGGATGCGGATAACGACGGGAATTTCCTGCCTTCGATGGATACTCGAATAGCGTATCGATCGTACGATCATCCGGGCTACAGGGGGATCTTGGACGATCTGAACGATCCGGAGAGCGGATTAGAGGTTGGAGTGGATTACGAGGAATTCCCGCCGGTTTATTTCAATAGTGAGGGTATAGCCAGATTCCGGGAATGCGTGCTCCCGACCGCTCCGGGGGTGCCGCGCACGGTATTCGTGGTGACGGGAATACAGCCGTCGGCCAGCACGGGCGACACGGTGCAGATAGGGATACTGAGCGAGGAAGATGTTATGGTTCTGGCGCCGGATGTCGTAAGCGCTCTCGGTTTTCCGATTCAGACGGACGAGGTGCCGATTGTGGGTACATGGCTGGAGCCTGAGCAGTTGACGGATGCCGGGTCCGGGACAAACTACTCGTGGCGTCCGGAGACGGCGTACTGCCCGGTTACCGGGAACGTCTACGTGGTATTCGACTCGAATAGACGAGACAATTTTGATGTATACCTGCAGCGCTCGACGGATCAGGCGGAGTCGTTCAACTCGGCGATTCGTCTGGACTCCTCAATAGCGAACGAGTTCTATCCGGACGTGGCGGTGGACTCGACCGGCAAGGTGCATGTGGTTTATTACTCACAGAAGATAGCGGCCAATAATCGGGAGATTTACTACACGAGATCGGATGATTTCGGACAGACATTCATCGCTCCGGTACGGCTGACAGACGCGGTGAGGGACTCGCGCATACCGAAGATCGCGGTGGGGCCGGGAGACACTCTGAATGTGGCATGGCATGACGACAGAACCGCAAAAAATGATTACAACATCTATTTCAGGCGCTCCGTGGACGGGGGACTGACGTGGGGCGAAACGGTACAGGTTTGCGACACAAGCAATGCCAGTGAGGAAACGGCGATCGCGGTGGGCGGAGACGGTGTCATACACATAACATGGGAGGAGATGTCGAGCTACTACTATGGAAACGTGTTCTATTCGCGATCGACCGACGGAGGATCGACCTTCTCATCGCCGACCAAGATCTCTTCAGGCGGATACAACAATCACGGCTGGCACTCGGATGTCGACGCGGACGATTCAGGCAATGTGTACGTGGTGTTTCATTATGTGCCGCTGTCGCAGGATGCTGAGGTCGCCTGCCGAATCAGCAACGATTCCGGGCTCAACTGGAGTACGCTTTTCAACATTACTGAAAACGGCTATCCCGACAGCCGTCCCGGGATTCATGTGATGGCGAACGGAAGTTTTATCGATGTCGTATACAGGAGTCTCCAGGCGGAGACCTGGAACATATGGCACATCTGGTCGGACGACGGGCTGGCATCGTGGGAGGAGCCGGTGCAGGTGTCGATGTCGGTGGGAGGCGACGCAAGAGAGCCTGTGGTCGTTCGGGGAACTAATCTGAATATATTCGCGTTCTGGGAGGATGCGGTCAGCGCGCAAGGGGACTATGAAGTCTTCTACAACCGGTTCCTGTACTGAGAATTCGAGCTGAAGCCTTTGTATGGAAACCCATCCCGAACAATGCTCCGAGGAAGCCCGGCTTCGGATCCGGAAGAAGATTCATGCCGAGTATTCGAAGATCGGGCACGATCTGTATGGTCTGGCAATTTCGCTTCTGGACCTCAGGCCGAACGACAGCCTGCTGGATGTGGGGTGCGGTCTGGGGGATTTTCTTGAGATGGTGCGCTCGAACGGTCATCTGGGCGCGCTTGTGGGGATAGATCAGAGAGCGAAGCTTATTGAAACGGCCAGGGAGAGCGCGGAGAGCCGGCGTATCGGTATCGATTATCGGGTAGCGGATGCGGAGCATCTGGGATTCCCTAACGGGAGCTTCGATTGCGTGACGGCGCTGCATGTACTGGGCAAGACCGATCCGGACAAAGTGATTGCTGAGATGGGGAGGGTCCTGAAAGCGGACGGGTGCATCGTTGTCAGCACCAATTCCAGGAGCTCATTTCCATTATTGGAAGAGCTGAAGAATCGAGCCAGAGAGCGATTCGGGTGGTTCCTGGCGGATGAGTGGACGGATGGGTTTGAGTCGGAGAGAGCACCGGAGATTCTGAGGAGGTATTTCGGGAAGATACGGGAGGCGCGCTACGAGGACGTGCTTCAGTATCCCGATGCGGAGGTGCTGGTGCAGTTTTTCCGATCCACGAGAGGTCTGTGGAGCGAAAAACTGACTGAAGCGGAATGGGAGAGAATCGTGGACTGGGCGCGGGATCAGGCGATCGAGCTTATCCCGGAGCACGGGTACGCGGAGGATCCGAAGAGCTTCTCGCTGTTCCGGTGCGAGGCGCCGCTGGGGCTGTAGAGACTCATTTCGGAAGGTGAATTGGTATCCTGAGTCGGGGATGGGAAATAATGAACCTGGGTGTCTTTATGGCTGTCTGTAATGGAGAATCCCCGGAGCAGCCCCGCAATAGTGGTAATATCGGCGTCCTTAAAGGCGAGAATAATAACGGTTGTGAGGGTTGACAGATGCGGCCTGAGCGTGTATAAAGGGAATGGATAAGGCGTACCGCCTATACTTCCCCGGTTCCCCCTTATGAAATGCAGCACTTGTGGTTTTTCCCGGTACCGGAAGTATTGAGTAATTGCTTTTTTACCGTTTGCACAAGTGCCATGCCGGTGGGGACGACAGCTAGAACCATACAGGCATCCATTCGATAACACAGACCGTCACAGCCGAAGCTGCTGAATGAGAGGCGCTTTCCCGGAGGGCATTTCCGGAAGCGGGTGACGGTGGATTAGTCAGGGAAGCCGAAGATCTTGAAAGTGATTATGAGTGCGGGGCAATACCTGGATGCCGGGAAGGCAATCATAGAGGGTTTGGACTGATCGAATAAAACCGAAAAGTACCTGCAACCCGTAACCTGGAAATCGCTTGAGCTACTAATACACCGGGAATGCCTGCGGACACGAGTATGAGCATGAGGCCGCGGGAGATTAATATGGGCCACTCCCCGCCGAAAGCGGACGCAGGCACAAAGGTGGGTATGGAGTAATGCATTGAGCAACTCATCAAGACCACGAAGGAACTTCCGACCCCGCACGTCGCGTCCGGAGCTGGACGATGACAAACGCGGCTCGGACCGTCGAAGAGGCTCGAACAGGCGGTCGAGGCGCTCATCATCGAAGGGCAACGGACGACGTACGGACAACCGGAACGGACGGAGGAGCCATTACACCCCCCCTAGAGAGGAAGAGTTTGAAGGAAACGGGGGCGGGAAGGCAGATCTCATGGATATAACAGCATTGGAAGAAAAGACAATCACAGAGCTACGCGGGATGGCCAAGGAAATCGAGCTTTCCGGCGTGACCGCCATGAAAAAGAGCGATCTCATCATGGCGATACTGAAAGCCCAGGCCGAGAGCTCGGGGCACATTTTCGCGACCGGGACGCTCGAGGTGCTGCCTGAAGGCTACGGTTTCCTAAGGCGGAACGGCTACACGCCCACGCCGGACGACATCTACGTCAGCCTCAGCCAGATCAAAAGGTTCGGGCTGAGGACGGGCGATGTGATCCAGGGCCAGATCCGGGCACCGAAGGATAACGAGAAGTACTTCGGGCTGCTGAGGATCGAGGCGATAAACGGGGGTGATCCCGAATTCGCCAAGAACCGGCCGGATTTCAGGAAACTCGTGCCGGTATTTCCCGATCAGCGGCTGGTCCTGGAGACCTCGCCGAAGCTGATCTCCACGAGGCTGATAGATCTTATCTCGCGGATCGGCAAGGGGCAGAGAGGACTCATCGTGAGCCAGCCCAAGGCGGGCAAGACGGTGCTTCTCAAGATGATCGCGAATGCGATCAGCGAGAATCATCCTGAAGTTGTCCTGCTCGCGCTTCTGATCGACGAGCGTCCCGAGGAAGTCACGGACTTCGAGCGAAACGTGAAGGGCGAGGTGGTGTCGAGCACCTTCGACGAGCGTCCGGATAACCATATCCAGGTCGCGGAGATGCTGCTTGAGAAGGCGAAGCGGCTGGTCGAGCACGGGAAGGATGTAATAATCCTGCTCGACAGCATCACCCGCCTTGCGAGGGCATACAACCTGGTCATGCCGTCGAGCGGAAAGACACTATCCGGCGGACTGGATCCGAACTCGCTGCACAAGCCGAAAAGATTCCTCGGCGCGGCAAGGAATATCGAGGACGGCGGGTCGCTGACAATCATCGCGACCGCCCTGGTCGAGACGGGAAGTCGGCTCGATGACGTCATTTTCGAGGAATTCAAGGGTACTGGCAACATGGAGCTGGTGCTGAACCGCGACCTTGCCAATCGGCGGATATTCCCGGCGATCGACATCCTCAAGAGCGGGACGCGTCACGAAGAGCTCCTCTATGATGAGAAAGAGATCGAGGCTATCCGGAATCTCAGGGCGATAATTGACAGCCTTGGCGATCAGCACGGCACCGAGTTCGTAATCGATCGTATCAGCAATAAGGCATTCCCCACGAACAAGCAGTTTATCGAGGCCATTCCGGGCTGGTACAACATTTTCCTGAAAGGTGATTTGAGGCGGAACGGAATCTCGAACCCGAACGGGATCCGGTAAGCTGCCGTCTTATAGACGGAGAATCCATTCAACCTGATTTTCCCGATCCACCTCTTGCTACCGAAGTCGATCGGGAGGATAAAAAAACGAGCCGGCGCGAATGCTGCGCCGGCTTTTTTTGTTTCATCAGCCCTTGACAACAGGAGCTTTTCATATTATCAAGATGGAGTGATGATCTACAGGGTTGGAAGGGTTATTATGCGGGATATTCTTTTCATCAGTGCGATAGCCCTAAGCTTGATAATGCCTGGCTGTGGAGGAGGTGGTCCGACCGATCCGGGGAACGGAAACGGAAATGGGGACGGGAATCTCGTTGTCGGGCAGATACAGGGACCGGAAACCGTTGCGGAGAATACATCTGCGCAATACAGCGTGAGTGCGAGCGGCGACACGGGGATCACATACCAGTGGTCCGTTGATCCGACATCGGCAGGGAATTTCACCATTCCGACGTCGGCGGCCACCACCTTCAATGCAGCCGAGGTTTCGTCGGATACAAACGCAACAATCCAGGTGGTTGTGAACTCGGACCATGGAGGCCCGCTAACCCGCACGAAGCGGATAACGATAACGGACGTGCCGAGAAACGATCTTGAGCTTGGGGAAATCCGGGGACCGACGGTAATCCAGGAGCTTGTGCCGGAGACCTACAGCATCGATGCAAGCGGCGGCGAGTGGTACAGCTACCAGTGGTCGGTCGTGCCACCGGATGAAGGCCTGTTTGACAGCCCGGAAGAATCGTCGACAGAGTTCACCGCTTTGGAATGCGGGACCGAGGTCGAGAGAGAAATGGAGATCACGGTTGATGTCAAGAGCGACGCGGGGAGCGGATCAAAGTCACTTGTTGTGACCGTGCTCAAATGGACGGACGCGAACGCATACCTTGACGATGGGCATCCGATGTGGGGAATCAATTATCAGAGGAACAATCGCTCGAAACATCTGCTGCCGGAGTCGCTGGACGCGGCGGAAGTGATGGAACCGGCCTGTCCGGTGGGATCTCCGTCCGGGCTGTTTATCGCGGGAGATGAGCGACTTTATTACAGCACGTATTTTCATCGGAGCTGGGTCGATGGACCGAGCCAGGGGCCGAATGCATGGGAAGACTATTACAGGCTGTGGTCGTTCTATTTTGGCGAGGAGTGCGGTGAAGGCGAGTGTGTCGGCTGGGATACGGTTATCAGCACCATCGGAGCGTTCTCAAGCGGCGTGGACAGATACCATCGATTGCCGGCGGGCCATGGAGACTACTGGTATACCGTCACCGAGGACTACCGGCTTTACAGGTTCGGAGGATGGCCTCAAGTCGTCGCTCAGAGCCGGGTGGGATTCGGGGCCTCGGTTATACCCGCATACCCCGCGCTGGGCAGCAAGTTCGCATGTTTCCTGCCCTTGCCGGACGGTCACACGATTGCTTCCTTTGAGGAGGAACACTACTCCGGTCCTACTACCTATGCCGTTCAGCTTCTCGACGAGAATCTAGGCCTGGTACAGGAATATGGACTTCCCTCGGCGGTGCTGGGGCTCGCGTTCGACGGCACCGACGGTACGATCTACGTGAACACGGACGCGGGTCTGTATGCTTTCGGGCTTGATCTTACTGAGAAATGGAACACGGGTGCGACATTGCCTGGGTTTACCGGGGGTTATCCGATTATCGCGGACGATCGTGGGATCATCGGGATCAGGGACGGAGTTTTGAGGCGGGTGGAGACGGACGGGACGATTGGTCCGGAGCAGGATTGCGGCGGGTTGTGCAATCCGGTCTCCTTTAACGATGGCTCGATTGCAGTCATCACCGCTTCTTACGTCAGCGTGTTCGATCCTCTACTCGACCTGATCGATGAGATACCGCTTCCCACTGGACCCGAGACCGGGAGCACGTACAGCACGGAACCGATTGTGGATGCTGATGACAACATGGCTCTGGTAGCGGGAGCGGATCTGTACATAATTGACAGGGATGGGAATGCGCTGGATCACAGGTTGTTTGAGACGGACATCAAGGCGATCAGGCTTGGTCCGGAGCATCTGTTCGTGCTTGTCGGGGAGGAGATATACAGTTTCGCTCGGTAGATTCGGGCGGATCAGGTTGTCTTTGGTGAGGAGAAGCGGAGCTTCTGATGGACGATTTTCAGGGCCCGGTCGAGGGTCTTTGATGCAGGCCAGTTGGTGTTGTCGATGACGATGGCGTCGGGGGCGGGTTTCAGAGGACCGACGGGTCGCTCGATATCCCTGGTGTCCCTTTGCATGATGGACTTCATGACAGATACGGTTTCCGACTTGGTCGAGCTCATGTCTGACATGTGGCGACGGGTTCTTTCCTCAAGTGCGGCATCGAGGTAGATTTTGACCTCGGCCTCGGGGAAGATGACCGTGCCCACATCTCTTCCCTCAACAGCCACAGCCTTCAACGCGTCGTCGGAACCTGCTGATATATGCTCATTGCAGAGTCGCCGGATGATGCGTCGCTGGAGGTTCACCATAATGCGGCGCACCTCGGCATGGGTACTGATGGTACTTGCAGCGAGGCTGGCTTCCTTGGAGGAGAGCTCGTTGGTTACATCCTCATCGCCGATAAAAACACGGCTCTTGGGCCCATCCGGAATGTCACGAATGTCGATAGTCACCGATTTCAGAAGACGTACTGATTCGACGGCATCATCCAGGTTGATTCCGTTTCTGAGTGCCTTTAGTGCCAGGGCGCGATAAGTGGATCCGGTGCACAGGTATGGTATGCCCAGCCTCCGGGCCAGCCCCTGCGCGAGTGTGGTCTTTCCGCTCCCTGCGGGGCCGTCAATTGCGATTATTGCGCATTGCGGCTCGTCCATGCGTGGATTCTACTATACCATCCACGGAATTGTCATGGATTTTTAATCAAAAACGAAGAATTTCAAGATTACTTGAGGGGGAAATGCTGGAGCGCGGCGGAAAGATCGATCCCCCATCGGCTCTGATTCAGGCACTGTGGGTGCCTTGTCGCATGTCCGCCAGTCCTTCTCAGTCATCGTCTAATAGATTACCTGACAGGTGGTCTGATCGCACAGGATAACGGGCTGCTCGGCCGTTGCAGCCCATGCCGCGAAGGTGTAGCCGCTTTCGGACGGCTTATAGCGGTAAATCCGTCCCCCGATGAAAGCGTGCCTGACGGTTTCACGGTCGGCGAATGACATGATCTCGTCCAGGAATCCGGGGGAGGGGATCGGATAGGATCCGTACTGATACTTATAGTCGGCGAGGGCGGTCCTGATTACGGTTACCGCATCGACAATATCGGATTGCGTTGCCAGTTGTGGCGAAATGAAACCGTGCGGATCGATGAGAAGGATTGCGCG
>CAYLVL010000096.1:0-9045 GCA_964387135.1 uncultured Planctomycetota bacterium | reverse complement strand
AATCCGCGACGCCCGCGCAATCCCGCCGCATCTCGCGACGACCCACGCCCGGACGATGCCGCAATATGGGCGACAACATGTCGCCCCGCCGGGCGATAGAATATCGCCCCTCCAAGTCTGTTTACCGCTCCTCTGTAGCCGCCATTTGCTCTGCATGGCATCAACCGCTACCATTCTCCACACCATGAGCGACAACGATAAGATCAAAGTGCTCTTCGTATGCACCGGGAACTCATGTCGCAGCCAGATGGCCGAGGGCTTCCTGCGTAAATGGGCCGGGGACAGAATAGAAGTCAAGTCCGCCGGGTCACATCCAGCGGACGATGTCAGTCGTCTTTCAACCGAGGTCATGCACCAGGTGGGGATCGATATCTCCGGTCACTACCCGAAGGGTTTTGATACAGTGAAAGACGAGCTGTTCGACTGGGTGATAACGCTGTGCGATTTCGCGAGGGACTTCTACCCGGTGTTTCGTAGCAGAGAAGGGACCGCGAAGACGCTGCACTGGTCGATAGAGGATCCGATGACCGCATCGAACGATCCGGCGATAGCACTGGCGGCCTACCGGGAAACGCGGGACAAACTTGCCAAGCACATCAAGGAGTGGCTCGCGGAGGAGATAGGGATGGAGGTCGAGTAGCCAAAGATGGTTACCAGGGATGCGGGGCACCCACATATCCGGGGTTCGCAGGGAAAGTCAGGACTGCTCTTCTCCTTCCCCCTCTTCTTCCTCTTCGGGAGGATCGAGCCAGGTTACGTCGGGGATGGTAGCGTCTTCGCCCGCTTCCAGGTCCCAGCCGATGCCGTAGTTGTCGTAACCGTAGCGCTCATCGTCGGGAGTGGGATTCTCCCAGCGCATGTTGTTGCCCCATGTCTCGCTCGGGACGAACGACTCGACAGTCTCGGGCTCGGCATCGGGATCGTCCTCGTTCTGGATCGTCTCCTTGACCCATGCCTCATAGATATCATTGCCGCCGGCGTCGATGAAAAGGCCGATCGAATTGCAGTACTGGTAGAACGGGCTTAACGGGTGCGGCTCGTCGTAGCCACGGAAATCGACCGCACCCAGGACCAGCCCGCCCTTCTGAGCGATGTAATGATCGTCGCCTGCAAGATCGAAGAAGAACGCGTTGGAGCGGATCTCCGCGCAGCCGATCGAGATGATGTAGGATTTGTAGAAATCGTTGCCGGCCTTGTCGACGAGGAGGTTGACGGAGTAATCCCAGCCGAACGAGAGCGCCGCGCCCGCGTTGGCGAAGAGGTCGTGACGGTCGTCGCCGGATTCATCCACAATCGCACCGATACAGTAGTGAGCGCCGGAGGCCTGGGTGAAATAGACTGACTTGTAGAGATCATCGCCTTCCTTGTCGTACATCAGCCCGGTACCGAACCAGTAGCCGGTGCCGAGTGAGAAATTGCCTGCCTCGTAGATGTCGTTTCCGTGGATGTCGGCGATGAAACCAAGGCCGCCCGCCCACGAGTGACCGTCGGTACCGTCGCCGCGACGTCCGGCTCCCACGCCCTGCGCGTTGGAGACGTTGATTTCGAAGCCGGAGTGATAATCGCCGCGATCAACCACATTGGCATATGGCTCGGCGTAGTAATGATCGTCTCCCGACCAGTTTGCGATGACGCCGACGCCGTAGCAGCCGCCGAATCCCTGCCCTTCACCGTAGATGCCGTAGTAGTCGTCGCCCTCGCCGGAGTCGAGCGCGAGTCCGTGCCCGAAGAAACCCGCGCCCTGACCGCTCTCCTCCATGATGTATTCATCCGCGCCGTCGCCGTCGTAGATGACACCCGTTCCGAAGAAACCCGCGCCCTGCGCGAGTTGCTTCGCATGATAGGTGTCGTCACCGAAGGCGTCGTAGAGGATTCCACAGCCGAGCACGCCGGCTCCCTGGCTCGGGCAGGTCTTGGAGTCGTACTCGTAGCGGTCGTCTCCCTCGAGATCGAGACAGAGACTGACGCCGATATCGGGACGGGTGGTCGCGCCGACCGGCCCGGTGTAGACATCGTCGCCGCCGAGATCGATCAGCACGAAATAGTCATCGTACTCGTGCGTGTCCCATCCGCCGCCTGCGACAACGACGCGACCGTACGGGGTCATGGTCTCGAAATCGAAGTTCTTCGCCTCGGGATTTTCGGCGAGATAGGCTTCGAGTTCGTAGCGGCAGTCCTCAGTGGCCTGGGCGAGTTTCATGGCGGCGTAGGCCATGCTTTCTTCGTCGATCAGCATAGCGACATCATCGACCTGCCCGTAGTAGATGATGCCGTCGCCCTGGGTCTGGGCGAAATCCTCGATGTAGAAGACCTCATCCATGAGATCCCGCGAGACACGCCTGAGAGCTTCATCGCGCCACATACGGGCATCGAGGGCGTTGAGGATGCATTCGGCGATGATCAACTCAAACTCCGGATCGACGAAGTCGAGTTGATCCTCGATGTCGGTCTCGGGATTGGGCCATGCGGGCGGCGAGCCGAAGGAGGTCCGAAGGAGCTGATCACCCGCCGCGATGTACACGCGTCGGATCGCATCGAGTATGGGCGTCTCCTCATCGGCCCTGGGCAGGAGGTTGACCGAGTAAGAGCGGAAGCCGTCGACCCGACGCTCTACCGCGAGGAAGTAGACAAGCTGGTGCATGCGGTCAGGCGTTGTGACACCGTCCCGGCGATGCTCGCCGGTACTCTCGGGATCGAGGAATCTCTCGACGCAGTTGCCCATTGTGCGGGTGTAGTCGTAGACCCGCATCGGCTCCGAGAAAAGGCTGTCGAAAAACGGCATGACATAGGGGACTCTCGGGAAGCGGGTCCAGTAACCGTCTGGACGGTAACCAAGGTCGTCGCGGGTGAAGCCCACCGAAGCGAGGGCTTCGCCGAGAAGGTCTCGACCGTCGGTATGCCAGGTCGGGGTGTGCTGGGATCGTGCGGGGGTTGTCGTGCCGCCGATACCGCAGACGAGTATGACAAGGATCAGAAGGGTCGGGAGATGATGTACGCGCCTCATGGCAGTCCTCCGTGGAAGAGCGATCGACAATGATGATCTGAACGGAAACCGGAGCAGCGATTTTAGCATACGCGGGGCGGTTTGAGGTCGGCAGGCGAAGGCAAACGACACTGAAAAGACACGCAAAAGAGAAAAAAACAAGAAAAAGATGAAAAAATCCGTAATGGTTCTGTAACAACTAAGGGCCGTCGGAGTTCGTAGAGGTTGGGCCGGTAAAGGGGACCAACCGGGGTATCCGTTGAGGTTTTGCAAGGCTTCCGCGGTAAACCTGTACACCCGAACGTGAATTCAAAAACTTGACAGTCCGGCGGCATTATGATAATTGATACACCCTTGCTCTCGAAATATCGCGCTTGCAGCACGGGTACAGGTGATAAGGTGCGCGGGAGCACTGGGGACGAGGGGAACCACCTCGTTGTCAGCAGTGTAGGACCAGGGGTAACATCAGGCGCCCTGCAAGGTGGGAGAGGGGCGGAAGTCGATCAGCAGCATCCTTCCCGGCTCTTCGAAGCCCTGAAATGGGAACCGCAGAGATTGACCCAAAGCCTTCGCCGCTGCGAGTCTAAAGAGATGATGGGACAGACCGAGCAAGTGCTCGGGTAGCGTCTCCGGCGATCCACCCCAATGGACCCTGCTGGAGATGCTGAGGGGTGAGGTACCCCTCTTGCAACGGCTCTGAATGCAAGTCTTGGCTGGAAAGTTATACAATTGAGCAGTACTGCAACATCGGGTTTCAGATACTATTAAGAGGAGCAACGCGATGTCTGAGCAACAGAAACAGTCGGCGACAACCCCATCGGAAGGCCATCCGGCTGCGAGAAGGCAGTCGCGTCAGCGCGTGAAGAACGAGCTGTTCGAGAGAAGGTTCACAACACCGGATGTGCACCCATTCGATGAGGTGGAATGGGAGGAGCGAACGGCCCTGATATCGTCGGATGCGGGGGAGACGGTATTCGAACAGCGCGGGGTCGAAGTGCCGGTATTCTGGAGCCAGATGGCGACGAACATCGTCGCCAGCAAGTATTTTCACGGCCCGATAGGTACTGACAGGAGGGAGATGTCGGTCAGGCAGCTAATAACACGTGTGGTGAAGACTATCGCCGACTGGGGAAGGGCCGACGGGTATTTCATTGATGCGGAGGAGGCCGACACATTCGAGGCGGAGCTTCTGCACCTGTGCCTGCACCAGAAGATGGCGTTCAACTCTCCGGTATGGTTCAACGTAGGCATTGAAAAGAAGCCGCAGTGCTCGGCCTGTTTTATAAACTCAGTTGAGGACAGCATGGAGAGCATTCTCGGGCTGGCGAAGACCGAGGGCATGCTTTTCAAGTACGGTAGCGGAACGGGGACTAATTTCTCGACGATACGTTCATCCAGGGAACGGTTGGCGTCGGGCGGAGTAGCGAGCGGTCCGGTAAGCTTCATGCGGGGCTTCGACGCGTTCGCGGGAGTGATCAAGTCGGGCGGGAAGACGCGCAGGGCGGCGAAGATGGTGATCCTGAACGCGGACCATCCGGACATAAGGGAGTTCGTCGCGAGCAAGGTGGAGGAAGAGAAGAAAGCGTGGGCGCTGATTGATGCCGGCTATGACGGCAGCATCGGCGGATCGGCGTACGGATCGGTTTTCTATCAGAATGCGAACAACTCCGTGAGGGTGACGGACGACTACATGCACGCGGTGCTGGACGACCGGGAATGGTGTACAAGAGCCGTGACGGACGGGCACGTGGTCGACCGGTTCCGCGCGAGGGATCTCTGGAGGGAGATAGCATCGGCGGCTCACGTTTGCGGAGATCCCGGGCTCCAGTTCGATACGACCATCAATGACTGGCACACATGCCCGAACAGCGCGAGGATCAACGCATCGAACCCGTGCAGTGAATACATGTTCATCGACGACTCCGCGTGCAACCTCGCCAGCCTGAACCTGATGAAATTCATGGACAGGAACGGGGAGTTTGATGTAGAGGGATTCCGGCACGCGGTAAGGCTCACGATACTCGCGCAGGAGATCATCGTCGATAACGCAAGCTATCCCAACGCGGCGATACGGATAAACAGCCACAACTTCCGGGCGCTGGGCATCGGCTACGCGAACCTGGGTGCTGTTCTGATGAGTCTCGGGCTTCCCTACGACTCGGACGGCGGTCGCGCGCTCGCGTCGGCGGTGACATCGCTGCTGACCGGCGAGGCTTATCTCATGTCAGCGCTGCTCGCGGAAAGGCTCGGACCGTTTCCGGCATACGGCCAGAACCGCGTACCGTTCCTGAGAGTGATGAACAAGCATCGCGACTGGGCGAGCCGCATCGATCCCGCGTACGTGCCCGCCGATCTGTGGGACGCGTCGACCGGCGTGTGGGAGCAGGTTTGCGACCTTGGAGCGAAGGCGGGATTCAGAAACGCGCAGGTGTCGGTGCTCGCTCCGACGGGAACGATCGGGTTCATGATGGACTGCGACACGACCGGGGTGGAGCCGGACATCGCGCTGGTGAAGTACAAGAAGCTCGTGGGCGGCGGCATGCTGAAGATAGTCAACAACACGGTGCCTATCGCGCTGGAGAGGCTCGGGTACGATGCGGAGGAGATAACATCGATCCTGGAATTCATAGAGGAGAACGATACGATCGAGGGGACGGAGGTACTAAAGCCGGAGCATCTGCCGGTGTTCGATTGTGCGTTCAGGCCGGTGACGGGCCGGAGGTCGATCCATTACATGGGGCACGTGCGGATGATGGCGGCGGTGCAGCCGTTTATCTCGGGAGCGATCTCGAAGACGGTGAACATGCCGAACGATGCGACTGTTGAAGACATCATGCATGTGTACGAACAGGCGTGGCGGCTGGGGCTGAAAGCGATCGCGATATACCGCGACGGATGCAAGCGCACGCAGCCTTTGACCACGTCGCTCAAGGAGGAGGAAGAGGAGTACAAGCCACTGAGACGGAGGCTTCCCGACGAGCGCAAGTCGATCACGCACAAATTCCAGATCGGCGGAGTGCATGAGGGATACTTCACCGTCGGGCTGTACGATGACGGGATGCCGGGCGAGATATTCATCACCATGGCCAAGCAGGGGAGCACGATCTCCGGGCTGATGGACACGATCGCGACGATGACTAGCATCCTGTTGCAGTACGGGGTGCCGCTCGAAGTGCTGGTGAACAAGTTCTCGCACATGCGGTTCGAGCCGTCCGGCTTCACCAAGAATCCCGACATCAAGATCGCGAAGAGCGTAGTGGACTACATATTCCGGTGGCTCGGACTGAAATTCCTGAAGCCTGCGGAGAGCGAAGTGAAGCCCCAGGAGATCAGGAAGCCGGACGCGGTGCAGATACCGTCGGTCGAGCAGCTCGCTTTCGATCTGACGGACAAGGAGCGGGAGGCGATGGAAAAGGGTCAGGAGTTCTTTGTGGGACAGCAGGACGCGCCGAGCTGTCCGGAGTGCGGATCAATAATGATCCGGAACGGGTCGTGTTACAGGTGCCTGGAGTGCGGAACGACCAGCGGATGTAGTTGATGGGGGATGGAATATGCCAACAACACCCCGGGATGGAACCCGGGGTTTTTCATTGGATGCGTGTTGAAGGGATGTCTTCTAATATGTCAGGGAAGCAGGAATTCAGGAAAGCAAGAAAGGAGTCCGCGATGACGATCGATCGTTACACGAAGGTTGTGCTGACGCTGCTGATGGTGGGAGTGTGGGCGCTCGCGGCGGCGATATTCGTGGGGCCGATGCCGCTCCATGCGACCGGCGACGAGCAGGATGTCAACATCGAGCGGATCGGGGGCTACATGGTCTCCGGCGCGCTGCCGGTCGAGATCGAGGGTACGGTGGTGATCGAGTTCGAGGACGAGCCGGTGTTCACGCTCGAGGATTGATTCGGTGTGGATGATCGGCGTCCGGCCTGCTAGCATGTCCCGTGAAGGGGTGGCGGAGGTCGAACAGCCATGGAGAATGTATCGGCGCTGACATGGTCGGTCCTGTTGCGCATCGCATCCGATGTCTGGCGAGCCGCGACTCAGCAGCATGCCGCAGAGCAGGAGAATGGCGAAGGGGATCACAGGTTCCCGCCTGAAGAGATCGATCGGGCGCTGGATGTCTATCGCGATCTTGCGCTGAAGGACTGCGATATTGCGTGGATTTCCGACCTGATCGGTCCGCAACGATTTACCGCCCCAAAACCTGCACAGCGAAGGTTGTATATACCCAGAGAGATCAAGTGCCTGCGGGGGATTGTACCAGGTGCGCCTTCGATGGAATTCATGGGTGTGAAGGCTCCCCATGACGAGGACGACTACATTGATGAAACTGCCTTTGAAAAATGGGAGAGGTCGTCAGTTGGAAAGCGCATCGTTGCAGCGCGGCGATTGATCGTCTGGGGAGATGCGGGCAGCGGAAAGACGTCGCTCATTCGATGGCTGACCACCGGCCTTCTTCTAAGGCGAAGAAAGGATCCGGAGTTCGCGGGGTTTCCAGGAGCAGAGATGCTTCCGGGTGGGGACCTCATACCAATAGTCGCGAGGTGTCGCGATCTTGAGAGGGAGGATCTGACTGAATGGCTGAAGGATGTGATGCGGACGGCTCTTGGCGATGAGGAGAAGTCGCGGCATTACATCGAGGCGCTTGTGACGGGATTCAAGGATGAGATGGAAAAAGGGAACGCGCTATTGCTCATCGACGGGGCGGATGAGGTTTCAAACTTCCTGAGCATGGAGCAGTTTCTGCAAAGCCTCCTGGTCATTACAAAGGCGTTCCCGAAGGCGAAGGTCGCAATCACGTCGAACTACAGCACATGGCGTGGGGCTCGGAGCGCACTGGATCACTACTTCGAGCATGTCGCGCAGGTTGACTTGAACGCTGAGGACAAGAAAGACTTCGCCAAACGATGGTGCGGGATCGCTGTACCGGAGAAGAGAAGATCGGCGAAGATCGAGGAGTTTCAGAAGGCTGTTGACGCATCGGCGACGATGCTGCGGCTCACAGAGAAGCCGATGCCGCTGACGATGCTGGCGATGGTGGTCGCGGGACCGGGCGGATCGCCGAAAGGACGTGTCGAGCTTTATAACGAGTCGATCGGGACGTTGGTGCACTCGCCGAATATCGACAGCGGGGTTGTCGACAGGTCGGAGTCGTTTCCGCAGCTCGGGTATATTGCGTTCGAGATGTGGCGTCGTGACGTCCATCGCCTGCCGGAGGCGCGGATTCTCGAGATGCTCGAGGAATTCTGGCAGGAGCGACCGGAGCTTCGGCCGATCAGGGATCATACGGCGGAGGAGTTCTTCCGTCTCGCGAAAAGCCGGACATCGATTCTGGTCGAGGAGAAAGATGTCGGGGGTGGAAAGGACGCAGGGAAGCTGTACGGATTCCGTCACAGGATTTTCCGCGACTACCTTGCGGGTCGCGCGCTTGCGGAGGGATTGTACGAGGGCTGCGACTCATCGAAGCCGGTCGCCGAGCGTGTGCGGGAGATGACACGGAAGATCAGAGTTTTCAAGAATGTGGGAAGCGACTGGGAGTACGAAGCGGCGGGCAAGTGGGTGGATGTTCTGAGGGTGTGCGTGGCGTCGTGCGATGGGAGCGATGTCGACAAAATCCTGAGGGCGATTCTGAAGTCCGGGGAGGAGATCGAGCCCGATCCGGAAGAGGAGCAGGGAGATGAGACGGCAAGTATTGCCGGAAAGCCGGAATATACCGGGCGTCCGCAGGCGGTTCTTGCGGCGCTTTGCCTTGCCGAGGAGGATCGCGCGAGCAAGAGCGTCGCGAAAGAGATAATCACGGGACTGGTTGGGCACTCCGATGGATACCGGAATCCCGATTTCATGGAGACGCTGTATCACAAAGCCGGGAGCGCATTGGGTCGATCAAAGTGGGGAGCGGGTGTCAGGGAAGAGCTTAAAGAAAAGGGATAGCAGTCGGGCCATCCAGAGGATGGCGTTCCTGCCGGCTGGCAGCCGGCGTTCCGAAAGACTTCTGAAGATGACCTACTTATAATGAAATTCCGGGTCGCGTTTTTCGAGGAAGGCTTTGAGGCCTTCCCTTG
>CAYLVL010000095.1:0-9200 GCA_964387135.1 uncultured Planctomycetota bacterium | reverse complement strand
CATTATGGATATACATGCCGGGCGTGTTCTCGGCGTAGATGCAGATATCGCTCTCGACCATCGTATCGATCAGCGGGTCAGGACCGTGCAGGTGTTCGATGTGGCTGCAGCAGATCTCCACGTCTGAGCAGTCAAGAGCCAGTACCCCGATGAAGTTCCTCGTCATCTCCTCGCCGTTGAAGTAACAGTCGGCGATTCTCGCGTTATCGCAGTTGTCCAGATAGACGAAGGCCACAACCGAGGGATAGGCGGGATCGTATGAGCCGCCCGGACGAATGTTGAATCCGGAGATTGTGAAATCGCTCACATCGCGGGCCAGCACACTGCACAATCCGCTGATGTCGGGAGTCTGGATGCTCGCTCTGGGACCGCCGTCGGAGATATCCCAGTTCTCGCTTATCAGTGTTACGCCTCCGGCCATCTCTACCGACTCCCCGTACGTGCCGCCGGAGTCATCCACTAGGATCATGTCTCCGGCAGTAGCGACAGACATCGCCGCCATGATCGTCTTGAACGGATCGTCCATTGTCCCGAGCTCTTCGGGCGATGTCGATGAGTCGTCCACGTAGATGAGCCGGTTCTCCTCGACTATCGCGAAATGACAGTCCGAGATGTCATCCACATCCGGCTCGGCCACATCGCTTATCCTTACCCGCGCGGTCCCGGTAGGGGTATCGGGGATTTCCCATTCGAACACGCCGTCGTTTCCGGTAGAGGGGACGATCTCGAGCCATGGCGACGTGTCATCCAGCGAGTACTCTATCCTGACTGAAAGGATCGGGCCCTTTGTCTCCCATTCAATTGAATGCTCCGTCCCGACCTCCCACGCCTCTCCCCCGTTTGGCTCCAGTACCGTGATCTCTTTCGGCTCCGTTACCGGCGATTCATCATCGACGATAATCCTTGCGACGTTGTATGCCGACAGGACGGCGTCGCGGGGATAGTCGAATCCGCTGATTCCCTCTATCTCCGGAGCGTATGTGGTCACGTTTGCGCTCTGGGCCGTGATCCAGATATCGACCGGCCCGGCGGTGACGGGAGACAGGTCCGGAATAGTGAACTGGAAGCTGACCGAGTTCATGTCTGGACCCGGCGATATCATTGATCTGGACATCACATCGGTCGGCGGCAGACCCAGCGGATCGCTCTCCACGAGAAGCGCGGCGAGTTCGCCAGCCATCCCGTCCGGATTGTATGGCTTCTGCCAGTCGAAGACGGTGATTCTCATCGCAAGGTCTCCCCCGTACGATGCTCCGTCATGGTAGAGAGTGCTGCCCGCGTCGAGCGCGGAAATCTGGTAGGCCTCCGCCTGGTTTGCGGTTATCGGGAAGTCGGACGGCTGCCAGAAAGGGTCGCCCTCGGGTGCTTCCCAGCTTGCCGTGATTGCATACTTGAAATGCAGAACCGGCGAGCCCCCATGCACCGGAAATTGAAGCTTGTAGCGTCGCGTCGCGATGCCCGGATTGTTCGGTCTGAAGCAGCCGCGATCCGCAACATCTATCGAAAGAGGATCCTGGGCGCCCAGGCAGTCGGCGAAGTACTTGTACGGGTGGAGAATAGTCTCAGGCGTGGGGCAGGGAGGAGCGAGAGCGCCCTCGGTGTAGCCGAATACGGTTCCATAAGTCGTGAACTCAACCGGGTTCCACCATCTCGTGTACCCATCATGGTTAAGAAGTCCCACCTTGCCGTCGGGGGACCCCATCACGATCCCCCTGACGTCGAATCCCCAGAATTTGCTGCCCATGAACGGATGCTTCAGCGTGATGTCGCACACGACCAGCCCTGTCGAGAGATCGGTCTCTCCCCTGTCTATCACGACGCTGATCATGTTCATCGGGGAAGCGGGCGGCTGAAGAAATCTTGTGACATTGGCCTGGAATTCCAATCCCCTGAGCGGGACGATTTCTATTCCGCTAGCCGGATCGCACGAAATGTCATAGAGTCCCCAAAGCATCTGATTGCTCTTGAGAACCTTATCAGCGGTCCTGTTGACAGGAACCAGGGGGTCTCCCCGGTCAAGGCCCGGATCGATCGGTCCGCCTCCCCGGCATCCGGAAAGCATCAGAAGAGACAAAAGGGCAATCAGTATGATGAACGGCAGGTATTTGCTTCCACGCGATCGCATGATGGCCACCTCGGAATCCGGCTGTTCTATCCCCTTAAGCCACTTGTAGTTTAGCATAGCCGTACGTCATAACAAGGCTGAATGCAAAAAAGCCCGGGATTGTATCCCGTATCCCGGGCTGCGTGGGTTTCGGAATCCACTATGGTTAGTGCTGGACGCTCTGGCGCGGAGCGAGCACTTCCTCGTCATCGTAGTCCGCAGGATTGATCTCTATCGGCTCCTCGCTGGCCACTTCCAGATCCTCGTCGCCATCCTCGGATTGCGGGACGAAGTACTTGAAGTCGCTCCGACCCGTGCCGACAGGCACAAGCCTTCCGATAATCACGTTCTCCTTGAGGCCCCTCAGGTAGTCCACGCGACCCTCGATCGCCGCGTTTGTGAGAACCTTCGTCGTCTCCTGGAAACTCGACGCCGAGAGGAAACTCTCCGAGAACAGGCTGGCCTTGGAAATGCCGAGAAGCACATGCTCCGCTTTCGGCGGATTCAGCTTCTGCTTCTCGTATTCCCGGACTATGTCCTCGTACCGGTAGGTTTCGACAAGGTCACCCTCGAGCAGATCGCTGTCGCCCGAGTCGGTCACCTTCATGAACTTGAGCATCTGCCGCACGATCACTTCGATATGCTTGTCGTTCGTGCTTACGCCCTGCCCCTTGTAGATGGCCTGGACTTCTTCCACAAGGAACTGCGCCGTCGCCCGTGTCCCCGACAACTGAAGAATCTCGCGGGGATTGATGAGTCCTCTTGTAAGGGGGTCGCCCCTCTTGACACGGTCGCCGTCGCTCACGATGAGCTTCTTGCCCGCGAAGTGGGCCTCGTCCATCGTGACCTCTTTCGCCTTCGATCCGGCCCTGGGCCGGATGGTCAGCAGGAACGGCTCCTCGTGGATCTTGATCTTGCCGGAGATCGGTGCGATCACCGCGCCCTTCTTCTGGTAGCGGGCCTCGAACAGCTCGAAGAGCAGCTCGACCTGCGGGAGACCCTGCGTGATGTCGTACTGGCCAAGGCCCGCGACACCGCCGGTGTGGAAGGTACGCATGGTGAGCTGGGTGCCCGGCTCGCCGATCGACTGGGCCGCGATGATGCCGATCGGGGTGCCGACCTCCACCCTGCGGCCGGTACCGAGATCGAGCCCGTAGCACTGGCAGCACACGCCGTTGCGCGAGGCGCACGACAGCACGCTTCTCACCCTGACTTTCTTGATTCCCAGTGACTCAAGTTTCTCAGCGGCTTCCTCGTCGATCAGCTTTCCGCGCGACAGCACGATCTCGCCGGTCTCCTCGTCGACTATGCTCTCCGCCGCGACCCGACCACGCAGCCGCTCCGCGAGGCTCTGAATGACCTTCTTCCCGTCTGTTGTAGCGGTTATCTCGATGTAGTCCTCCGTGCCGCAATCCTCCTCGACTATCATGACGTCCTGTGCCACATCGACCAGCCTGCGGGTGAGATAACCGGAGTCGGCGGTTCTGAGAGCGGTGTCCGCGAGACCCTTTCTCGCGCCGTGGGTGCTGATGAAGTACTCCAGCACCGTCAGACCCTCGCGGAAGTTGGACTTGATGGGCAGTTCGATGATCCTGCCGGTCGGATCGGCCATCAGGCCTCGAAGTCCGGCGAGCTGCTTGATCTGCTGGATCTTGCCGCGCGCCCCTGAGAACGCCATCATGTACACCGGATTGAGCTTGCTGAAGTTGCGCATCATGAGATCGGTGACCTGGCTCGTTACCTCCGTCCAGTGCTTGATCGTGTTGATGTATCGCTCTTCCTCGAGCTCGGCGATTTTCTTCTTCTTGAGATCCTCGTCCTTGAGGGTCTTCTGAATCCTGGCTACTTCCTTCTCGAAGTCTTTCTGGTAGCGCTCGACCGTCTGTTCTGCGCTGCCGATCATTTCCCACTTCTGCTCCGGGACCGTAACATCATCTATCGCGATCGTCACTCCTGCAAGAGTTGAGTAGAGGAAGCCGATGCGCTTGATCTCGTCAAGAATGTCAACAGTCATCGCCACGCCGTAGCGCTTGTGAAGCTGCCCGATGATCTCGTTGACATGCTTCCTCAGAACGGTTGAGTTGATGAACGGCATCTCGTCCGGGAAAACCGAGTTGAAAATCACGCGCCCAAGAGTGGTCACTATCACTCCGTTCTCCACGGGATATGCTTTCTTGCTTCCCGAATAGATCACGGCCTTGTTGGGCAGCCTTACCCGCACGAGCTCGTGCAGTCCGACCTCCCCGAGATCGTGCGCCAGCTTGAGCTCGTCGGGGTCGGTGAAGAACCTGACTCCCTCGATTTTCGCTGGCTTGCCTCGATGCAGGGCGGATACGAATCTCGTGAATCTCTCCTCGTCCTCCGTCTTGAGAAGCGTCATGTAATGAAGGCCGAGGATCATGTCATGAGTGGGGCCGACGACCGGTTTCCCGTCGGCGGGCAACAGGATGTTGTTGCACGACAGCATGAGGATTCTCGCCTCGGCCTGCGCGGCGAGGGACAGCGGCAGATGAACCGCCATCTGGTCGCCGTCGAAGTCCGCGTTGAAGGCAGCACAGACAAGCGGATGAATCTGGATGGCCTTGCCGTCGATCAGTACAGGCTCGAAGGCCTGGATGCCCAGACGGTGCAGCGTAGGGGCTCGGTTGAGAAGCACGGGATTGCCGGTGATGACTTCGTCCAGCACGTCCCACACCCTCGGGTCCATCTGCTCGACCAGCGTCTTGGCGTTCTTGATCTGCGGTGCGTAGCCCCGATCCACCAGCTTCTTCAGCACGAACGGCTTGAAAAACTCAAGCGCCATGACCTTGGGAAGCCCGCACTGGTGCAGCTTCAATTCGGGACCGACCACGATCACCGATCGACCGGAGTAGTCGACACGCTTGCCCAAAAGGTTCTGACGGAACCGTCCCTGCTTGCCTTTGAGAAGATCGGACAGTGATTTGATCGGGCGGTTGTTCGTGCCCGTCACCGCCTTGCCTCTTCGACCGTTGTCGATAAGCGCGTCCACCGCCTCCTGGAGCATCCGCTTCTCGTTCCGGATGATGCTCTCGGGGGCCTTTATTTCCATCAGCCTCTTGAGGCGGTTATTGCGGTTGATGACCCTGCGATAGAGATCGTTAAGGTCGCTGGCCGCGAACCGACCGCCCTCGAGCTGGACCATCGGTCTCAACTCCGGCGGTATGACCGGCAGCACCTCGAGAACCATCCATTCCGGCTTGTTGCCGCTTCGGAGGAACGACCGGATGACGCTCAGCCTCTTGATGAACTTCGCCCTCTTGGCGCCCCTGCTGTTTTCTATTTCGTCCTTGAGCTCGTCGGCTTCCTTCTCGAGATCGACTTCCTGTAGGAGCTTCTTCACGGCTCCCGCGCCCATCTCGGCCTGCCACAGATCGTCCGGATTGACCCCGAGACGCTCGCGGATCACGTCGGCCAGCATGCCGAGCCTTCTGTGCTCGCTCTCCGACAGGAGCTTCTTCTTCTCCAGCGTAGGCAGAAGCTCGATCGCCGCGACCATTTCGTCGCACCGCTTGAGGTTTTCCTGCCGACGCGCCTCGTTGACCGCCTGCTGCTGGATGTCCAGGAGCTTCAGCTTCTTCAGGTTCGCCTTGATGATCTTCTCGGTGCCCTGCTTGGAGATCTTCTGCCCGGCGTCCACAAGAACCTCGCCGGTTTCAGGATCCACGATGGGCTCGGCGGCCTGGTAGTCGTGCAGAATCGCTTCGAGGAACTCGTGCAGCACCACCAGCACTTCCTGGTCTTCCTCGTCGAACGCGCTGTACTCAAACACGCCCGCATCCATCATCCTCGAAATTGCGTCCGCGGTAAGTGATTCCTTCTTCTTGACTACCGCCTTGGTCTCGCCGGGAAGGACGATTCGCTCGGAGGCGGTGAATGTGTCGAGAATCTGCTCGAGCAGCTTGGGAACCGTGAATTCGACAATCGCCGATTCCTCGTCCTTCAAGTTGTGGATCGATTCGATTTCTTCCTCTACCGCCAGCTCGATCTGGGGAATCAGCTCCTCGATCAACTCGTCGTTGACCTCGGTCACAATGAAGTTGATATAGTAGACGATCTTCTCAAGCTCCTTGGAGCTTATGTCCAGGAGGCTGGAGATGCGTCCGGGAATGCCCTTCACGTACCATATGTGGCAGACCGGAGCGGCGAGGGTGATGTGCCCCATGCGCTCCCTGCGGACCTTCGAGTGGGTGACCTCGACACCGCACTTCTCGCAGGTGATTCCACGGTATCGCGGCTTCTTGTACTTGCCGCAGTAGCACTCCCAGTCCTTGGACGGACCGAAAATGCGCTCGCAGAAGAGACCGTTCATCTCCGGCTTGAGCGTGCGGTAGTTGATCGTCTCCGGCTTCTTCACCTCGCCCCTGGACCAGCTCAGGATGGTCTCCGGGCTGGCCAGCCGGATGGAGACAACGTTGATATCTCGCAGTTGCAATGGTTTGTATGCTGGCATCGTACTCCCTGCCTGCGTTTTTTGTTATGTAAACCCGCCCTTTGCCCCGCCATTTATCCGTTCGCGCGGCCGTCGCCCTTTGACGAAGGCTCCGAGGTCGCGCCGGCTTCCTTCCGGACCGCGCGAATATCGTCAAATGTTACGTCCAGGCATAGCCCCTGTAGCTCCTTGACCAGAACGTTGAAGCTCTCGGGCACGCCCGGCTCCTCGATCAGCTCGCCCTTGACGATCGCTTCGTAGGTCCTGTTTCGACCTTCCACGTCGTCGGATTTGATTGTAAGCACTTCCTGGAGCACGTGAGCGGCTCCGTACGCCTCAAGCGCCCAGACCTCCATCTCGCCGAATCGCTGCCCGCCGAACTGGGCCTTTCCGCCGAGAGGCTGCTGGGTCACAAGCGCGTATGAGCCGACCGACCGGGCGTGAATCTTGTCCTCAACAAGGTGATTCAGCTTCATCATGTAGATCTGTCCCACCGTCACCATGCTGTCGAACGCCCTGCCCGTCTTGCCGTCGAAAAGCTTCGTCTTGCCGTCCTCCGGGAGCCCGGCTTCCCTGAGCGCCGCCTTGATCTCCTGTTCCGTCGCGCCCGAGAATACCGGCGTGACAGCCCGCCAGCCCAGCTTCTCCGCCGCCCAGCCCAGGTGGGTTTCGAGTATCTGCCCGAGGTTCATTCGGGAAGGCACGCCCAGCGGATTGAGGACGACGTCCACGGGAGTTCCATCCTCCATGAAGGGCATGTCCTCGACCGGCACGATCTTGGAGATCACGCCCTTGTTGCCGTGCCGACCGGCCATCTTGTCGCCTTCCTGGATCTTTCGTCTCTGCGCGATGTAGACCCTTACGAGCTTGTTGACGCCCGGCGGCAACTCGTCCCCCTGCTCGCGACTGAATATCTTCGTCTTGATTACCTTGCCCCTGTCGCCGTGCGGCACCCTCAGCGAGGTGTTCCGAACGTCCAGGGACTTCTCGCCGAATATCGCCCTGAGAAGCTTTTCCTCGGGTGTCGGCTCGGTCTCGCCCTTGGGGGTCACCTTGCCGACGAGTATGTCTTCGCTTTGTACTTCCGTCGCCTCGACCACAACGCCATCCTCGTCGAGATTCCTCAGCATCGACTCCGAAAGGTGCGGAATGTCGCGTGTGATCTCCTCCGGTCCGAGCTTGGTGTCCCGGGCCTCGCACTCGTACTTCTCGATGTGGATCGAAGTGTAGGTGTCGTCCTGGACCAGCCTCTGCGACAGGATGATCGCGTCCTCGAAGTTGTAGCCTCGCCACGGGAGGAACGCGCAAAGGATGTTCTTCCCGAGCGCGAGCTCTCCTTCCTTGGTCGAGAAGCCGTCGGCGATGACATCCCCCGCCTTCACCCTCTGGCCGAGGTGCACTATCGGGCGCTGGTTCATGCAGGTGCCCTGGTTTGACCGGACGAATTTCATGAGATCGTATGTATCGACCTCCCCCGAGGAGGTCTCGATCTGTATCTTGTTGGCGCTGAGCTGGACGACCTTGCCTGATCGCTCGGCAATGACAAGCGCGCCGGAATCGTAGGCGATTTTCCGCTCCATTCCCGTACCCACCAGTGGCGCCTCGGGCATCATGAGGGGAACAGCCTGGCGCTGCATGTTGGAGCCCATGAGCGCCCGGTTGGCGTCGTCGTGTTCGAGGAACGGTATCAGTGCCGTGGTCGCGCTCACGATCTGCATCGGGCTGACATCCATGAAATGAATGTCCTCGCGGGGAACGAGGCTGATCCGGTCTCTCGACCGGCAGTGCACGCGCTCCTCCTCGAACCGACCCCTTGAATCCAGTTTGGCGTTGGCCGCCGCGATGTTGTACTTGTCCTCCTCGTCGGCCGACAGATACTCGACTTCTTCCGTTACCCGACCTTTCTTCACCCTTCTGTATGGTGTCTCGATGAACCCGTACTTGTTGATCCGCGCGTATGTTGCCAGCGAGCCGATCAGGCCGATGTTGGGCCCTTCGGGAGACTCAATCGGGCAGATTCTTCCGTAGTGAGAGTGGTGAACGTCCCGGACCTCGAATCCCGTCCGCTCCCTCGAAAGACCACCCGGACCGAGAGCGGAGAGACGTCTCTTGTGAGTAAGCTCCGCCAGCGGATTCGTCTGGTCCATGAACTGGGAGAGCTGCGACGACCCGAAGAACTCCTTCAGCACGGCCACCACGCTTCGGGTGTTGATCAGGAGCTGTGGCGTGAGCTTGTCGTGGTCCTGGACCGCCATGCGCTCCTTCGCCACCCGCTCCATTCTCAGCAGGCCCTTGCGGAAGTGATTCTGGATAAGCTCTCCGACCGAACGTATTCGACGATTGCCGAGATGATCGATGTCATCCACGTCCGTCGGCTCCATCGTGATCAGGAACCTTACGGTCTCAAGCAGGTCGAGCTTCGTCAGGTATCGCACCGACGGCGGCACGTTCAGCCCGAGCTTCTTGTTCATCTTGAACCTGCCCACCGGCGACAGGTCGTAGCGCCGCTCGTCGAAGAACCTCGACTCCAGCAGCGTCTTGGCCGTCTCGATCGTGGGCGGATCGCCCGGGCGCAGCTTCTTGTAGATATCCAGGAGCGCCGCATCATTCAGCGACAGCTTCGGATTCTGCTGTATGTAAACCTCA
>CAYLVL010000094.1:0-9238 GCA_964387135.1 uncultured Planctomycetota bacterium | reverse complement strand
CCAGGCTTCCCGCCTTGACACTACCCCAATTCTCCCTGTCGAATCACCAGATGTCTAGCTTTTCGGCAGTCGACTCTCCTCCACCCACACCGGATCGATCTTGATCCGCTTACTCTCTAGTGGCCAGTTGGCTTGCGAAAGAAGATCCTCGGGACGACGTAGTAGTGGCTTTCCTTTCCCTCGTTATACTGGCGATTCTCTTCGGGAGTTTCGGTCTGCAGGATCTGAGCGACCTCGACCCGGATGATTCGATCCCAGTCTCCGCCAACCTCCTCGCTCAGGACCGTTACAGCTGCGTGTTTAAGCATACCGACGCAGTGCTTGTCCGTCCATAGCTCGAGCTTCTGTTTTCCGGACTGGGTAATCCCCGGGCGGGCGGCAATCACCTGATCCCTTTGCAGCTTGCCGATCGCATCCTGGTCAGCCACAAAGAAGATCTGCATTCCTGTTCCAAGTCCTCGCCTGGAGGTGTCGAACCACCTGAATCCGTCCGCCAGCTCCCTGTCCTGCTTTGATGGCCTACGCGCGGGTCCTTCGATCGGTTCTCGCGTCACTACCCACCCTCCAGCTGATTCGGCGATCTCATCCCATAAGCCGCTTTCGCATCCAGGCCAGTCGAGCAGATAAGCTTTGACCTTCGCTCTCGAAAGACCTACAAAGTACAGCCTGCGCAATTGCTCGATTTCGTCATTACTAGACGAGAAAACTGGCGGGAAGAGAAAGACGGTGTGGAACTGAAGTCCCTTGGTGCCGTGCAACGTCAAATTCGCTATGGCATCGGTCGGGACACTGTATCCTGATCTGCCGAAGAGATGCTCGTCGATACGCCATAGCATGGCCCTGACCGATATCTCGGTCTCCGGTGAGATGTCCATCATGGCTTCGTCGAAGAATGAAGCCCAGGACTGGCGCCATGACTCATGAATACCCCTCTTCACGAAGATGTCATTGATCAGTGATTCAAGTTGCCGGTAGCTGATGTTCGACTCGTCCGGGTCAAGTTGCTCGAGTTCCTGGATGACTTCTATCGTCCCCAGCTCGTAGCGTGGTGCGACTCGACGTTCACCAAGCACCCGGGATCTCACACCGAGCCTTTCAAACAACAGCCTGGACAGGTGAGCTTCCGCATTGGTCTGATAAGCAATGCAAACGTCACCCGAGGTCATGTCCGGGAAGTGCCTGCGCATCGTCTCGATTTCCGAGGCTATGGCAAATCGAGCGGCCGCGGGGTCAGCAACCTTGAGCCGAACGACTTTGCCTTCATCAGGGTCCGTTCGCACCTGCTCGGCGGCCCAGTTCGCCTTCGTTTCCGCGACACGCTGAACCCAGGAAGTCCCTTTCTGTCTGTTGCGATTCCTGCTGATGAACCTCGAGGAAGTTTCGATGATGCCTTGTACCGAGCGGAAGTTGTCAGGAAGGAAGATGTGCCGTTGGACACCGAAATCCTTCTTGAATTGACGGATCCATTTGACGCTGGCGTCGCGGAACTCGTAGATGTTCTGGTCGTCGTCCCCGACAGCCATCACATGCACGGCACCGGCCCGATTCGATAGGTCCAGCCTGGCCAGCAGCCTGACTATGGCGTATTCCTTCTCGCTGATGTCCTGGAACTCATCTACAAGCAGGTACTCGATCCCCCCAAGCCTGTCGAGCCATTTGATCTGTGCGTCTTCGTTGTCCTCCTGGTGAGACCTCAGTGTTTCGGCAAGTTCGCCCAGAAGCTGATCGAACTCCTTCCCTTTGGCCTCGGGCGAGTTTTCGGATTCAGCTTGGAGCTCCCGAAGCCGATCGCCTCCCAGCAGTCTGAGTGCAAGCCCATGGAACGTGTGGACACCTACATCGTGCCAGTCTGTCGGCAGCAGAACTTTGAGACGACGGCGTAGTTCGATTGCTGCGTGTCGGTTGTAGGCAAGTACGGCGATACTGCGCGCGGGAACCTGCCGGACCTTGACCAGATAGAATATCCGCAGTACCAGCACGTGCGTCTTCCCACTACCCGGTCCTGCGATTATCAGGTGGTTTGCATTCGTCCCGGCCTTGACTGCCTTCATCTGCTCCTTCGTCAGCGGATCAAACGTCTTATGGAAATGCTCATCTCTTATGGGATGATGAAGGTTCCTGCGTTCCCGCGATGAGAAGTGCTTCGCGGAAAACTCATCCCAGGGCATTTTGAAGTAGTCATCCAGGAAGGCCATTGCCTCGCTCTTATCCGTGGCCAGCTTCCTGGCGAACCTCTCCATGGCCTTGATCTGCGCGATTGTGGTTTTCGTGTATGCCTCGTAGTCCCGATAAGCCGGACTGTAGTCACTCATTATCCTTCTAGGCTCGGGGACAAGCTTCATCCTTGCCCTGAGGACGCTGAACCCGTCTACAACCGTGATCACTTCCCTCCTGTGCATGAAGAGCAGCGCCTGCTCGCATTCCAGCTCTGTCAGGGGCTCGCTGAGAAGCGAGGGCTTCGATGATTGCCAACGCTGGAACTTCGAGTAGTTGAACTTGCTTGTGACATTCCCGCTCCTCTCTTGGGCGAGGTCGAGATGCTCTAGGATGGTCCTGCAGCAGTGCGAGACCCTCGCCAGGTCCCCTTTCGCACGAGACAGGTCGCCCTTCCATCGCACAGTCCACTGGCCTCTGCGACGGCTGACAATCTCGAAAAGGCCCCGGTCGGCAAGCCAGTGAAGATCGCGAGCCAACTCAAGATTGCTGCAATACCCTCCGTTGCCGGTCGACTTCGATCCGCTCCGGATTTGGTCAAGATTGATGATTTGGTCTTCGTCGGTACTGCCATAGCTGATGTCCGATTCGTCCAGGCGTTTCAACAGGAATCCCGTCAATTCAAGATGCTTCTCCAGTTTTTCCGCGGAAGAATCCTGGATATGCCTGCTCCAATCGATCACGTACTCGTTTCCCAAATCGCAGATGCCCATGCCCCGAAGGTGATCGATGTAGTCTTTGACTTTGTCGCGTTCTACGTTGAGCTGATCTGCCATAACTTCAAGGTCTACTGATCCCTTCTCATCCCTCGCTGACGACTTGTCGAACAAGATGGTGGCAAGCGCAAGAAGAATCCTCTTCATCCTTTCGTTGAAAGAGGATTCTGCGATCAGCCGCTCAATGCGGTTCCATACAGGAACTCTGAAGGGTACAGGCACAAACTGGAACACATTTTCGTGGCGCCTCAAATGGTTGCCTTCTTCAAGTATTCCCAGGGCAGTAGTGACTTTCTGATGCAGTGACTGTTCCTCATCATCGACATTCGCCACAGGAACTTCGGTGTCGTCAGCCCCGTCACCGGCATCCTGCCCAATGAGGTCTTTCATGCTGATTCTGCTCTTGAGGAGGTCCCGAGCGGAAATCACGACCTCAGGGAATTCCTCTCCCTGTTTCTTCGCCTGCTTATATCTGTGCCGGACAGTCAGAATTATCCGTTTCAGCTCGGGTCTACGCAACTGGTTTATTCTGCGAAGATCGAGTTGGATGTCGAGATCGCCTGGATCGTAGAAGAGCACACACCGAGCGGGCTTCCCATCACGACCCGCCCGTCCGGCTTCCTGAATGTAGTTTTCGATGCTGCCCGGCACGTCATAGTGAACCACCAGTCGGATGTCCTTCTTGTCCACACCCATGCCGAAAGCGTTCGTCGCAACGACAAGCTTGAGATCTCCGCCAAGAAAGGCATCCTGAATGGATTCTCTGTCTTCCCTGGTACGTTTGCCATGGTAGTAAGCCGTGCTGTCAAAGCCTTCATTTCGCAGTCTTGCGACCAGGTCCTCTGTCCTTTTCCTGGTACTGCAGAAGACCAGCGCAGCCTGATCTGCCGCATAGACAGGCGTGATAAGGTCCACCAGCTCCTGGAATTTCGAGTCGGCATCACCTTCACTGAACGTCACACACTCGAACTCCAGGTTCTCGCGCGCGTGGCCGAAATCCTTGATTTCCAGCTCGACACCCATTCCCGCCCTGAATCGGTCTCTTATTTCCTCCAGCACCTCTCGCCTTGCAGTGGCTGTTAGACACAGAATCGGCGGCCTGGGCAGGCTATGCTCCTCGCATATCCTGCTAATCAAGCTCGGGATGAACCTGTAATCCACGCGGAAGTCCTTGCCCCATTTGGCCATGCAGTGCGCCTCATCAATGACGAGCTGCCCTATCCCGCGTGAAGCCAGGGCCCGCACGACACTTATCGAGCGAAGTTGCTCGGGAGCCATGTAGACGATGTGCGCGGGGGCTGTCTTTTCGCCGTCATCCTGCACCGGCTGAGCGGCTCGTACGGCTCGAAGGTTCTGAGTCCGCTCCAGGGAATTGAGTTTGCCGCTTATCTGAACCACATCATCGCGATTGTGGTCGCGGCACCGCTGCTCAACCTGGTCAGCCATCAGCGCGCGCAGCGGACTGATCACAAGGGTGAGCGCTCCGGTAGCGTTAGCATTTATGAAAGCTGGCAACTGGAAAGCCAGCGACTTGCCGCCGGAAGTTGGCAGAACCCCTATCACATCCTGTCCCTGCATGACCATCTCCGTGATAACTCTCTGGCCCTCATTCCTCCAACTCGGCTCACCTTCGAAATTGAACAGCTTGCCCAGTTGAGCAAGTAGATCAAACCTCTCCAGGCAATAAGAACATTGACCGCACTTGGTTCCTCGAAGCTCCCGAAGTAGTGTGAGGACCTCGGGATGCGAGTAGCGAACCCAGGGCCTCGGCGGCAACGGCTTGCCATCGGGTTCCGGTGGAATAAGGGAAAGCAGATAGGCCAGACATCGAGCACGGCTTTCCGTCAAGGGCTCCGCGCGAAGCCTGGACATCGCAGTCGCGCATACTGCACCCTCCAGCGCTGATTCGAATGCAGAAACGGGAGTAGATTCAGGCTCGGGCGATCCGAAGAGCCTTCGGTATCCTTCCCCGAAAGCATCCCCATGACCGAACAGCGCCCTGTATGCGTTCGCCCGAGCAGGATCTTCGATGGCGTTGAACCATTCGAGGATGCTCTCCAGCAGGTTGCAGGTCTCCCTGCAATCAAGGGCAGGATGATTCCGTCGCTTCTTGCTGATCAGAGGGTCAGTTGAGGGATCCCTATAAGCCTTCTCGAGTCTGTATGAGCGCACTGCCGGGAACGCGAGCGGCATCACCTCAACAGTGTCCACGCAACATCGATGCTGCCCGAGTTCTGGAACCCTCTTCACCAGCCAAGGTAGATCGTGACGTCGGAGATTGTGACCGATGAGCAATGCCCCGCGAGCGGAGAGCTGCCTGAGAAGCGCAAGAAGATCGCCAAGCTGCCCGGCCTTGAAGGTTCTGCTAACCGGCTGCCCGTCGTCCAGCTGGTAGAGAACTCCCGCTTCTACCAGACCACCAGCATCCGGCTCGATCTCAAGATCAACGCAGACCCATGGCGAAACGCTGGCAAGCAATGAATATGTGCTTTGAGTAGACACCGTAGGCTGACGACATGATAGTCCCGGACAGGATGCCCCCACGCACTGCAATCCCGGACCAAGTAAACGCCGAGAGAGAATCACCCACGAGAGCAACCCTTGTTCCCGAACACGTGCATCAAGGAGATTCCTTCCATAGTCGACACTGCCCCATGCCGTGAGCGGTTTTTGTTCCGACTCCAAGGAATGGGGCCGCTTGCAGAAGGATTGCCAGGGTTCTCAAAGCCGGCTTTCTCCATGAAGGAGGCGCATCATAGGCGATCCGTCCCTGGACTCCTTTCATAACAAATCCAGGGAACTCAAGCTGACGGGTACCAAGGTGATATCGACTGACGCGAAGCTCGTTTAGGCGCCCAACGGTGTCCGGATCAACCGGCAAACCCGGCGCGAGCTTCTCAAGACGCCTTGCGATACCACCCCATACAAGACCAGGCTCCGGAAAAAGGCTGACCTGTTTTCCCCCGGACTTGAAGGCGGTTGGACTCACCAGACGTATGGCAGCCTTGCGATCAGGCAATGCCGACTCAACCAGATCGTCGGGACGCCACAGGATGCTCCTTCCACCGCCATCCATCTGGCAATCGCTAAGTGCGTATGTTTCTCCAACCAGCTTCCGTCTCTTGGATGTCCGCCATTCCCTGTACAAGAGCGCACTCAAGGCCTCATATAGAGCGGTATCGAGCACTGTCCATCGCCAGCGCATCTCCAAGTCGGAGCCTCTCACCGGTCTCAAAAGGGAAATGGTAAAAGGCTTGAGATCCTTAGCGTGGATTCTTTCAGAAAGCGTGGCATCGGCAGCCCGCATGTAGCGGAATGCAAGACCATGTAGCGCCTTCCCGGAGATCCATTCCGGGACTTCCGTTTCGAAAGCGAGACGAAGTTCGATTGCTGCAAAGAGCGGCGACGACATAATGTGGAATTATAGCAGCGGCGGCGGGATGTGGTGAGCGTAGCCATGAGAAACGCATTATTCTCTGAGGATTTACTTCATTCCAGATGCCATTTTTCCATTGACTGACGGAAATGGGAGTGTTAAAGTAGCGTTCCCCGTTGATGGGGGCTGATAGGGAAACAATCCTCCCCATTAGGGAAGGTCAGGTATTCAGTATCATATAAGTTCTATTTCGCAGATGCTGGTAAGTTGACGAGCGCAGATGTTCCGCCCCGATTCGGAGGACAGGTTCACCAAGGTGCGCCATAGATTCTTGCGAGCCGAGACTACCAGCAGTGTGGGAAAGAAATGGCAAGGGAAGACAGGGAATTCCAAACTGTAGTGCTTGCAGCTCTGCTCCACGATGTGGGCAAGTTTGTGCAGCGAACGCAGCCCGACAGGCAATACAAGGAGAGCACATACGGAGATCTAGGACATGAGCGGGTTTCGGGCGACTGGCTGGAGCAGAAAGCCCCTGAATGGCCCTGGCTATCAGATTTGGGTAATCTGAGCCTTCTTCGGGACCTCGCGGAATTCCACGACTGGGGTCGTCTTAAGAAGAAGCGAAACGACTGGGATGATAAGAAATTCCAGCTTGCGTGTCTGATCAGTCAATCGGACACTTTCTCGACAAAAGAAAGGCATCATGATGACAGAAAAGAGCATGGCGCTGACAAGCGCGAGTTGTTCACGGCTCCCTTGGTTCCGGTAACCCATGGCGTTTCGGTCGAGCGAAATGAAGCGCCCAGCAACGGCTATTACTTCGAGAGGCATCCTTTTGAGCTACGGCGTTCTTTTCCCAAACCAAGAAAGAAGGACGAGAAGGATTCGATCTATAGCCCTAATGATCTCGATCCATTCGAGAAAGATTTGCGATCTGTTACAGCAATCGATTTCTTCAATCTGGTCGGTGTTCTGGATTCCATTCTCTACCGGTACCACTGGGATGTGCCGAGCGCTCCATTGGAGAGCCCGGCAGACACGAGTCTCTATGATCATTCAAGAACCACCTGCGCCATTGCATCTGCAATGTACCGCTATCACGAGTTCAGGGGGGATTGGGAGAATCTCACAAAGAATAAGGTCGATTGGGATTCCAAAAAATTCCTCCTTATCCATGGCGACCTCAGCGGCATCCAGGATTTCATCACAGAGGCTGCCGGGCATCGATCCAAGGGAGCTGCCAAGCGACTTCGCGCACGCTCTTTCCATCTCCAGGCTCTCCTTATGGCTTTCTGCGACAGATTCCTCCGCCACCTGAAACTCACTCCGTGCAACCTAGTAATGACCGGTGGGGGGAATTTCACGATTCTCGCTCATAACACGGATGACGTCAAGAAGGCGGTGGCAGAAGCTCGGAAGAGAGTGGACGCTTACTTCGAGAAGAGATCGTGGTTTGAGACATCTCTGAACATCGCGCAACTCGAAACATGTGGCGACGATTTCAAGCTGGAGAACTTCTGGAAGCGGTGGATGGAGCTTCATCAGGCCATAAGGAAGAGAAAGCAGGCTAAGTTTGCCTCGACTCTGTCCAATCCCGCCACGATGCTCATCCATGCAGATTACTCACAGAACCCTGAGCATCCAGTATGCAGGAACTGTAACAAGTTTCCGGCAAAGCGAAAGGTTGAACAAGAAGGCGAAGAGCAGCATCTGTGTGAGTACTGCTGGGAGGATTGGTGGCACGGCGAAGCGGTCGCGGACGCCGGCCAGCTTTGTGTGGCGCACTGGCAGAATCCGGATGTGGAACCGTCTGATGAAGAGAAAAAGCGCGCATTCCATTTCGACTTACGACCGAAAGACACTCCCGCCCCTGCTACAGATGGCGAGTTTAAGCTCCCTGCGAGGGTGTCCATTCTCAAAAAAAGTGAGATCCCGCCATCGGAAGCGGACGTCTCCACCCGCGCTCTGGTCTCAGGTCTAAAGGAATACCCCGCCGGAGCGAACGGCGTCGCCTTCCTCGGCAATTATGTCCCCAGGTACACGGAAGACGACATAGATAAATACCGGAGCGCGCTGGGCGCACAGCCATCTGAGGAAGTCATCAAGATCGGGAAGATCAAGACTTTCTCAGCTCTTGCTCAGCTTCGTCCCAACGGCGGCGTTCCCTATCTTGGCGTCCTGAAAGCTGACGTCGACAACCTCGGCATGATTTTCCAGCATGGCCTTAAGGGCAGCGAAGATAAACCCGGTTCCGAGAGCATCTCCCGGTTCTTCTCCCTTTCCCGCACCATCGATCAGTTCTTTTCCGGTTGGGTCAGGGCTTTTCTGGCAGACACTCCCACGCACGAAGTGCAGGGCATCGAATACACACCAAGCGACATATACACGATATACTCCGGCGGCGACGATCTGGCGCTGGTCGGCAGATGGGACGACCTCTTGCTCTTCGCCATCCACCTGAACGACAAATTCCACGAATTAACCTGCAACAATCCATGTTTTTCCCTGTCGGCCGGGCTCTTTGTCTTCCATCAGAAATACCCGATCAGCGAGGCCATACGCCAAGCTGACAACCTTCTGAGAGAAGCCAAGAGACAGGGCAAGAACAGGCTCGCTGCGCTGGGAACTGTTGTCGAATGGGGACTCCTGAAAACATCTGACAATAGACCAACACTGTTACCGTTGGCATATAAACTCGAACGGCAGGAAGATGAGAGCGGGAATCGGATCTTCAATCCGACGATGATGCATCGCCTGATCGGCTACTGGCGTCAGGCAAAGCGATGGAAAGAAGAAGGGAACCTGCAAGACCTCATCTATCGCGCTCGGCTCATATATGACCTGAAGAGGAACCTGCTGGGCAATGAGGCAATGAACTCTGATTCGCCTCGCGCCAGGCTTTTCAATGAGATTTTCGACGCATTTGACTACA
>CAYLVL010000093.1:0-9249 GCA_964387135.1 uncultured Planctomycetota bacterium | reverse complement strand
AGAAGGCAATCGGGCAGGCTGCCAACATCCTTGCTACCGCAAGCGACAAGCGCCTGATGCAGCTTACCTGGCTGCTCGAGAGGATCGCCAAAGACGAGAACTCCAAATACGAGGCAAGACGTCTCAGATACCTCGTCGAGACAGGTCATCCTTTCAGGGACTGGTTGAAAAGGATTGCCGAGGAATGCAGCCCCAGGACAAGGCAAGCGTTCATCCGTAATGCTCTCATCGGCTCGATCTTCGACAAGGAGAAATACCGTGCCAGGTTCATCGAGCAGCATGGATTCTCGCCGCCCGGTCAGATGGTCATCAGCCCCACGCAGAGATGCAACCTGAGGTGCGAGGGCTGCTGGGCTGGAGCCTATACGGGTGCGCGGGATATGTCTCCCGAGACCGTTCACCGCCTCGTTAAGGAGGGCTACGAGGACCTCTATATGAGGGTTTTCGTCTTTACCGGCGGCGAACCTTTCGTTCGAAAGGACCTTCTGGACATTTACGAGGAGTTCGACGACTGCTGGTTCATCATATACACGAACGGTACTCTCATCGATGAGGAGACAGCCGAGAGGCTTGGCAGGATCGGGAACACTATGCCCTGCCTCAGCATCGACGGAGACAGAGAGATCTGTGATGCCCGTCGCGGCAAGGGAACCTATGACAAGGTCATGCGGTCCTTCAAACTCCTCAAGGAGAACGGCGTTTTCTATGGATTCTCGGCCGTGGCAACTCGCGAGAATATCGAGTATCTGGGCAGCGATGAATGGATCGAGTTCGTATTGGACTGCGGATGCCTGATGGGCTGGTACTTCCAGTACATACCCATCGGTCGCTGTCCGAATACCGGTGCCATGCCGCTTCCGACCCAGCGGGCGAAGTTCCGCAAGGATGTTTATCACCAGAGGAATACCTACCCGATCTTCGTGGTTGATTTCTGGAACGACGGTCCGACCGCAAAGGGCTGCCTGGCGGGAGGACGTCATTACTTCCATATCAACACCGATGGTGACGTCGAGCCCTGCGTCTTCGCCCACTTCGCCACCGACAACATCTACGATAAATCCCTGATCGACGTCCTGAAGAGCCCGTTCTTCACCGAGATCAGGGAGGCCATCCCATACGAGGACGGCAACGAGCTCAGGCCGTGCATGATCATCGATCGCCCGGAGCTTCTGCGTCATTACGTGGAGAAGCATGGAGCGCATACCACCTGCGAGGGCGGCGAATCTCTCGTCACTACGCTGGCGGGCGATATCGACAAGTACGCCGCTGGCTTGAAAGAGCTTTACGATCCGGCATGGGTTGCTGGCGACTGGATGCGCCACCTTCCCGATCCGCCGCCCGACTATCTCTGAACAATGCATGAAAATAGAGAATACAGCGCGACGCTTGCCGGGTGTCGCGCGTTTTGTTACGCTCTCATCCTGCCGGGGTCCTCGACCCTGATGATTTTTGCCCGACGGAGGATTTACTGATGGCAGCAAAAAGGATTCTCATTCTCGGAGCGGCCGGCAAGGATTTCCACATCTTCAACTGCGTGTTTCGAGGAAGGCGCGGCGAGTACGAGGTGGTTGCTTTCACCGCGACGCAGATTCCATGGATCGAGGACCGCCTCTACCCGCCTGTCCTTGCGGGTGACGGATACCCGGATGGCATACCCATCGAGGATGAGGACGATCTTGAAAAAATCATCAGGGATCGCGGAGTGGACGAGTGCATCTTCGCCTACTCGGACGTCAGCTTTGACTACATAGACAGGATGAAGAAGCGCTGCGAGGATGCAGGCGCGTCGTTCCGAACAGCGACCGCCGAGGAGACTATGGTCGAGTCAGCAAAACCGGTGGTTGCGATTTGCGCGGTCCGCACCGGCTCGGGGAAAAGCCAGACTACAAGGAGAGTCAGGGACATACTGATCGGCATGGGAAAGAAGGTCGTCGCGATACGTCACCCGATGCCCTACGGCGACCTCAGCAAACAGGCCGTGCAGCGGTTCGCCGCAATCGACGATTTGAAAAAGCACAAATGCACTATCGAAGAGATGGAGGAGTACGAGCCGCACATCGAGAACAATACTATCGTTTATGCAGGCGTCGATTATCACCGGATCATCGAGCAGGCCGAGCAGGAAGCTGATGTGATTCTATGGGACGGCGGCAACAACGACACCCCGTTCTACAAGCCCGATCTCCACATCACCCTCGTCGATCCCCATCGACCCGGTCACGAGCTGACCTACTACCCCGGCAGGGATAACTTCGTCATGGCGGACGTCATTCTTTTCAACAAGATGGACACCGCCGACCCGGAGAACGTCAGGATAATCGAGGCGAACATCAGGGAGTACAATCCGGGAGCGACGGTTGTGTACGCCAACTCGCCTGCGGTCGCGGACGAGCCGGAAAAGATCAGGGGAAAAAGGGCGCTTGTGGTCGAGGACGGCCCCACGTGCACTCACGGAGGGATGAAGATAGGGGCGGGGACAGTAGCGGCAAAGGCTGCGGGGGCGGCGGAGCTTGTCGATCCCCGTCCGTACCTTGTCGGCTCCCTGAAGGACACATTCAGGGACTACCCGGAAATCGGCAGGCTTCTGCCCGCGATGGGCTATTCCGGGCAGCAGGTGAAGGACCTCGAAGACACCATCAATGCTACCGACTGCGATGTTGTCGTTATTGGCACCCCCATCGACCTCAGGCGCATCGTCAATATCAGGAAGCCCCACGTGAGGGTACGCTACAGCCTTGACGTAATCAGCGAACCAAGTCTGGAAGACATAATTGCAGAGAAGTTCGGCTGGTCTTCTGCCCGGTAGTGGTGTCTATCCGTACCTGAGTCGGTGCCTCAGTACAAGCCACAGCCCGATCCACACCAGCGCGGCGAATATCGCCAGCATGAAGAACATCCCGAGTATCGCCGACGGGTCGGTGCCTGGAGCGGTTGTCCATCCGTGCCGTGAGAATCCGATCTTCGAAAACGCGATTCGATTTTCAGGAACCAGGACCAGGGCTGCCGGATGAGTGCCGAAAAGAACGTGTGTACGGGCGGAGAAAAGCTCGATCAACTCGCCCACGAAATCGAATCCTGCCGTGAGCGCGGCGATGATCATCGGTACCAGCACGCCCGCGAGTACCCCGAACGGGTGTCGCCACAGCAATGCTCCCACCATCCCGAAACCCGAAAAGACCAGGCCGTAGCCGAGATACAGGATAAGAATTACCGGCGCACGCGTCAGAGCGAGAGTTCCCGGCTGCTCCGCGGCAGAGACGATGAGAATGTAGAAAACCGTTTCCATGAGTGACAGCACAGCAAGCGGCACAGCCCCGTAACTCAGCGAATGCATCAGCATCGCGGCCGCTACATCATCCCCATCCACAGTCGTCATTCTGTAATGTTCCCAGAGAGATGTCTGCGTATCGCGACAGACATTGATCGCCGGTGCCGCCGCGAATTGAATCCTTACGACGAGAAACAAGACCAGCATCGCCGTGACCGCATAGTCCTCGAGGAGACCCGAGTATGCCCATGCCGGGGGACGCCCCGCATTGAACCACCAGATGATGATTCCGACGAGGTAGAGCGTTGCGGGCAGAACGATTGGGTAATTCCTGAGCAGTCCGCCTTCGAACAGGATCCGTACCTTCCATTTCCGAGCAAGGGCCTTGGCCGGGGTATCCTCTCCGAAGGGATTCTTGAACGGCGATGCTTCCCAGTCTATTCGAGGCATCCTACACCAGTTCTATCTCGCCCTCCTGGACGAACCTCTCGCAGTAGGTGCAGAAAAGAACGAGCGGGTCCTTGCCGACAGCCCTGAATCGCGTGGGCCAGCTCTCGGTATTCGTCACGCAGTTCGGATTGGGGCACTTCAATATACGCTCGATGATGTCCGGTACCTCGGCCTTGAACTTCCGCTGGACCTCGTAGTCCTCGATGATGCTCACGGTGGCGGTCGGGCTTACGAACGCCAGCTTGTTGACATCGTCCTGCGTCAGGAACCTGTTCGAGATCTTGATGATCCCCTTCTTGCCCAGGACGTTGCTGCGCAGGTTCGTCCCGAGGGTCACCGTGTCTTCCACCTCATCGTCTATGTCCAGAAGCCGCACCACCGTGAATACAACATGCGGATTCAGATGGTCTATCACCGTGCCCCGCTCAATCTGGGATATCGTGCGAACGGTTTTGTCCTTCTTCTTGTCGTTCATTCGACCACCCCCATGACCAGGGCGATGAGCGCCATGCGGGTCGGGATCCCGTTGGCAGCCTGACGGAAGTAGATGGCGTGAGGCGTATTGTCAACCTCCTCAGAAAGCTCGTCCACCCTCGGCAGCGGATGAAGAATCCTGAGATCGGGATTGCATCCCTCCAAAAAGCTCCTCGAGATGTTGTAACCCTCGCGTACCTTGTCGTAATCGAGCTCGGTCCCGAACCTCTCGCGCTGGATTCGGGTTACGTAGAGAATATCCAGCTTCCCCTTCACCTCATCGAACGTCGCGTGCTCGCGGTAGACGGCGCCCATGTCCGCAAGCTCCAGCAGTAAATCGCCTGGCATTTCCAGTCCCTTCGGCGAGACGAAATGGAACTCGCACCCGAACAATGCAAGCGCATGCGCGAGCGAGTGCACAGTGCGTCCGTACTTCAAGTCGCCCATGAACCCGACCGTCAGACCTTCCAGGCCGCCTTTTTCCTTCAGGATGGTGAAGAGGTCGAGGAAGGTCTGCGACGGGTGCTGGTTCGCGCCGTCCCCGCCGTTGATAACCGGGATATCGGCGATCTCTGCCGCCAGTCGCGCCGATCCTGCAACCGGGTGGCGCATCACGATGATGTCGGAGTAGCTCTCGACTATCTTGATGCTGTCCGCGAGGTTCTCCCCTTTCTTGACCGACGAGGAAAGCGGGTCGGCGAATCCGATCACCCTGCCGCCCAGCCGCGTCATCGCCGACTCGAACGACAGCCGCGTGCGGGTGGACGGCTCGAAGAACAGGGTCGCGAGGATTTTCCCTTCGAGCGAGTGCGCGAACTCCCTCGGGTTCTCGTCCATCATCCGCGCGACCCCAAGGACGTGGAGAATCTCGTCGCGCGTGAAGTCACGCATCGAGATGATACTGCGATTCAGGAAGGAGGCCATATGCGGGATCCCTTGTCCTCGAGTGGGATATCAGTCCGGACGAAGTATAGCGGCACGCGGATGATGTCGCAACAGGGAAAGGACCGCAACACGGATTGCTCCTATCCCACTCCCAGCAATCTCAACATTATCGCTTTCTGGATATGCAGGCGGTTCTCCGCCTGATCGAAAACTATCGACTGCGGGCCGTCTATCACTTCCTCCGTCTGCTCCTCGCCACGCATCGCGGGCAGGCAGTTCATAAACACCGCCGACCGCTTCGCGTGCCCCATCAGATCGCTCGTCACCTGGTACGGAGCCAGCTTCTCGAAACGCGCCGCCCGCTGATCATCCGGTATGTGGTAGCTCATCCAACTGTCCGTGTAGACCACATCCGCGTCCTTCACCGCCTCGACCGCGTCCGCGAGGATCTCCACCTTCGTGCCCGAATCCTCAGCCAGTTCTTTCGACTTTTTAACCACCTCCGGCAGCGGCCGGAAATCCGCTGAGTCCGGTCCCGCAGTCCTGATATTCACTCCCGCCAGCGGACAGCCAAATAGCAGCGAGTGCGTGACGTTGTTGTTGCAGTCGCCTATATACGCGAGCGTCAGTCCTTCGGTCTTCCCAAAATGCTCCCTGATCGTCAGCAGATCGCCGAGAATCTGGCACGGGTGCGAGTAATCGGTCAGTGCGTTGATAACCGGGATCGATGAGTGCCTTGCCAGCTTCAGAAGGTCGCTGTGCTTGAATAGCCGCGCCATCATGATGTCGCACAAACGGCTGATGACCTTCGATGTGTCGCTGATCGATTCCTTCTTGCCGAGCGGCGAGTCCTTGATGCTGTAGAAAATCGCGTGCCCCCCGAGTTGGGTCATGCCGACCTCGAACGATATCCTCGTCCGCAGCGACGGCTTCTGAAAAAGCATCAACAGCGTCTTTCCCTCGAGGCTTGCGCCCCATTTCTCTGCATACCCCCCTGGATTTGACTTCATCAGCGACTTGACCTCGCTTGCGAGATCGAGCAGATCCGTGATCTCTTCCGGCTTAAGCGTATCGAGACCGAGAAGGTGTTCCATGATTGCCTCCTTGGGGATTCCCCGCAGCGAAAACGCGCCGGGGCCGCGCGCAGTATACAGGTAAAAGGGCTATCCGTAAAGGTCAAGCTGGGATGTCTGGATGAATACGGTTCCCACGTTGTTCTCCGGATCGTACACTTTCTCGAAGTCCGACAGCGGTCCGAGGAACGCACGTCTGCCGCCCTTCTTGAGAAAATACCGGATCGCCTCGAGCTTCGGCTTGATCGATCCCGGATCGAGATTGTTGTTCTCAAGGAATTGCTCAAGTTCCTCGAGCGTCATCTTCGGTATGAAATCCTCCTCCCGACAATCCGATGTGCGATACAGCCCCCTCGCATCCATCAGTATGACCAGCTCGACATCGGCCCCGTGGAAGTAGTCGAGGAGGTTCGCTGCGAGAAGGGCGCTCGCGCGATCCTTGTCGATGACGACCTCGCTCTGCTGGAAAGACTCATGGCCGGCATCCTTCCCGTTTTTCCCCCGATTTGGATCGAACACCGGGATACCGCCTCCTCCGCAGCAGACGACGATGGTGCCGTTCTCGAGAAGGTTGGCGATTGTGCCGAATTCCTCGATGGCGTACGGCTTCGGTGATGGGACCACGCGCCTGAGCCGGTCGGGCTGTCCTTCGACCGGCTTGTAGACGATCCCCCTCTCATCAAGCTCCCTGCGGGTCGCCTCGTCGTTCGGTCGCCACGGCCCGACATACTTGACATACTCGTCCCGGCTGAATTCGTTCTTCTCGACATAGACATGCGTAAGCACGCACGCGACCGGATACTCCCGGAACCTCGCGTGGTTGTTCAGCTCCTTGACGATCCAGTGCCCGATGCGTCCCTGCGTATTCGCGCCGCAGTCGGTGAGGCTTATATCGGGAAGCCCTTCCTGCTCGTGTGCCCAGTAGGAGCGAATAAGGTCGTTTCCCACTTGCGGACCGTTTCCATGTGTCAGGGCGAACGATGAGTACTGGTCCAGGGCGACCGCGAGCCGGGAGACGGCATCGCGCAGATTGGCCATCTGCGTTGCCGGATCGGCGGTCTGGCCTTTTCGAAGGATGGCATTGCCGCCGAGCGCGATCACAGCGTATCGTCGTCGCATGTCTTCAGTAAGGTACGTCATCGATTCACACCCGCGCGAAGCGGGAAAAAAGAATTGTACCGCCTCATCGGCGGCTTGCCAATATCAAGTGCGATAACTCTGGTGCGGGATTGTTGCTAGAGGCAGTAACGCCTTTCCATTCTGTAGATTATGGCCTTCGGAGCGGGAGGCTCTTCCCAGTCATCCACGATCTCGACGGGCGTTCCGATATCCACCCAGTTATAGAGCCATTCGGCGTTCTCATGGCTCAGCCTGATGCAGCCGTGGCTGGCGACATTGCCCAGCCTGCTCAGATAGCTGGTGCCCTGCAACGCGTGCATACCGTACAAGCCGTCCGACGTGATCGCCATCCAATGAAGCATCCAGCATTCGTAACGATTCGAAAACGCTCGAACCGACTGGTTATGCACGCTGTAGTTGCCGGTCGGTGTCCGATGTCCGGGCACACCTGTCGAGACGGGGAATCGCTGCACTATCTCGTCTCCCTCGAAAACCCACATGAGCTGGTCGGCGAGCGAGATCAGGATGTGGCGGTCAGGCTGAATGTCCGCAATGCCGCTGCCGTCTGGACCGATGAGATCAAGCGGCTTGGGATCCGGCCTGGAGATCGCATAGGATGGGGGCTTGGCGATGACCGTCTCGTCAAGGGGATTGCCGCCAAGCGCCAGCGTCTCGGTCGCCGACAGGCTCAGGATCATGAAAATCGCTGCCAGTGTGATTGCAGTATATGATTTCCTTCCGGACATTCCATCACCTTCCGAACCCACCGCCACCGGGTCCTTGTGGGGCTGACCTCTTCCTGTTAGTATTGTCGGGCTTGAAAGGCTGAGGAGTTTTATACAATCTTGATGCCAAAATAGGCAAACAAGAGAAAAATGAGCGGTCTCGATTGCTCAAGGGCGTCAAAAAAAGCCGAGCTAGACGTAGGGGGGGGACGTCTAAACTCGACCGTTTAGGTTTATAGCATAGAGGTTCGTGTCTGTCAATAGCTTTGTTTATATCAAGTAAACTGCTTCCTGCCGCCCTGGCTGCCTCGAACAGAGGGAAAGACAATGCCAAGATTATTTTTCGCGGTCGACATCCCGGATGCCATCAAGCGCTTGCTCGCTCCCAGAGCGGCTTCCATGAGGGACCTTGGTCGGCATGTCAGGCCGGTTCGGGGCGATGGATTCCACACAACGCTCCTGTTCCTTGGCGACCAGCCGTCCGAGGCTATCGAGGGCCTGTCGGATATTGCGACAGCATTAGTGGCGAATGCCAGGCCGTGCAGGCTCGAAATCGGACCGGTCGGATTCTTTCCCCGTGTGTCATTCCTGACACTCAAGGGCGAGATTGAGACACTCGTCGTGCTCGCTTCCGCCCTGGCGGAATCGTGCGAAAACTACCTCGCAGAGCCCGAAACCAGAGCCTATAAGGCGCATGTTACCGTTGCGCGTCACAAGAAGAAGCTTGGCCGCGGCGAGAGAGAACGGATCACCAGGATGTTTGCCGAGTTCGAGGGGATGGAGTGGACATCGACCGAGCTTATCCTGTTCGAGAGCGAGTTGACACCGGGCGGCGCGATTTACACGGTGGTTGGGAGATTCCCATTCGGAGAAGGATAGCGGGTATTGAGGATGAGCACTGCCTGACGGTCGTGCTTCCGCGTACACATGGAGTGATGCAGGGGGCTGTCCCCGCGTAAAGAAGATCGAAAGCCGGCTGTCGGATTTGGAAGAAAAACTACAGGAAACCCGATTTTGCCTCTTGCATTTGCTACTAAACTGATGTATTGTATAAGTCGTCAACAAGAAAAAACGCGGGAAAGTGCTATACTGCTGTCTGATTTTCGCTTCGACGCTCGTTATAAAGGTGAGAAACGAAACATACCCTCCCTTGTCGGGAGGGGAAAGGCCGATGGGAAATGGAACGAGAGAACAGTGATACAAAGAAAAAGGCGCTCGATCTGGCGCTCGGGCAGATCGAGAGGCAGTTCGGCAA
>CAYLVL010000092.1:0-9276 GCA_964387135.1 uncultured Planctomycetota bacterium | reverse complement strand
CTCAGGAGCAGGACTCCGCAACCGATCTGCCCGAGACAACCGTCCAGGCATCCCATGCAGCCCTGGCTCATCGCGTCGATGCACCCGGCGGGGTCCATGCACCCGCCGCATCCGCATCCCGCCGCGAGACACCAGTCTATCGGCGAGAACCGCTCCTCGCGATCTCCCGGCTCGAGCTCGTCGAGGCTGAAATCGTCGTCCTTACGGGCCATGTATCAGCAATAGAGTACGAAAAGTCCGGGGCAATCGGCTGGAATCCCCTCCCGTAGCGCCGACATCCCTGTCGGCATGTTCTCTCAACTCTCTTCTTCGGTCACTTCGCGCATTGTCAGCCAGATCTTGTCGCCCTTGCGCGCAAGCTCCGGAGTCTTGAACGCGACAAGCTCGCCCGCCGCGCCCTCATCGATCTCTTCTTCCTGCTCGTTACGCATGCCCTGAACCGTCATCGTGAACTCCGTAGTCGCACCTTTCACAAGGATGCGATCGCCGTTCTTCAGCGGTTCCTTGAGCTCAACCACCGCGACCATCGGCTTGCCGAAATAGTGAGTTATCTCTCCGGAGGGCTCGGTGTGCCCGCATCCGCAGTCCTCGCACATGGATCGGTCCTCCTTTTCCTTGCTGTGCTTTCAGTCCGATAAAGCCTATATCAATTGAGACCCGCACCGCAAGCTGATTTCACTCGATCGGTGCTGTTTCCTCAATCGGCTCGATCCGCACTCCCTGTAACGCCTCGCTCACATCCAGCCTTAATTCGATTATCTCGTTCGACCCAGGATCGTGGACAAACAGAATCGGCCTCTCCGGATCGGGATCCAGGTTGACGCAGAGTGACGCGAATTGGCGATCCGCATCCGGATTGTGATACTCGATCCTTCCCTGGCAACGAATCGATCCCAGGAGGGGGTCGAATATCGCCGTGTCTCCAGTCAGTGGGTCGAGGCAGACGATGTAGGGACGGCGGTCAGGTTCAACCGGGACGACAATGGAGTTGCCGAAGATGTCAGGCATTTCCGCTTCCCATATCACGCTAAACTCTATTTCATCAAGGAAATAAGGAATGTGGAGCTTGATTGCGGCGACTTGAATCGTGTCCGCTGAGGACCTTTCGGACTGGGCAAAGACGATCAAATCGCCCGCCCACCACACCGCCGGGATTCGATCGGTGACCTTCAAGGGTGTCCCCGGCGCTTCTGGATTGTCGGTTGAAGTCAATCCGGTCAGCGCGTATGTGGTTTCCACGTTCGTTATGAAAATGCACTGTGTTGATTCGTCGGGCAGGCTGCCGGAAAAGAAGTAGATCTCCGGATAATCCTGATAGGCTGTCAGCTCGGCGCCTCCGGTTGCCTCAACCGCGGGGCAAAGCGATTCGGAATCGATGGCAATGCCCGCGCCGAAGTTCAGTCGCACCCAGTTTTTCGCGAGCCTCGTGACCTCCCCGGAGACCTCGAACTCACACATGGAAAACGTCTCAAATACCAGGTTCGGAGCTCCCCGACGATCCATGGAAGCCATAAAGACATGCGGATTCAACTCCTGCTCTTCCACGTTGACCTCGATCGGAGTCGGAAGAACATCAGGGATGAAGGTCGTGGGATCGTATAATCTGACCGCAGTAATAACATGAGGCTTGACCGCCTCCCCTGATTCCATTTCATATTCACGGGTTTGGCTGACTCCCTCGAAATCCATTAGAGCGAAGTGTATTTCCTCGAAGTGGCGGCTTCCTATACTGAACAATGCAAGCATCGGAATTGCCGGCAATGTCCTTTGCGGCAAGCCCCTTGCGAGTTCCTGTCTTGCAAGGCTGTCCTCACGCATGCGCCAGGTGACAAGATCGGCATCCCAGGTCCAGCCCTCGGTTAATTCCGCTTCCTCGAAAGGGAGTATCATCTGCATGTCGACGGCCGTCAGCACCGGCTGCCCGTCCGACCACCGCCATACGGTCCCGCCTATGGGGTAGGCTCCTTCAGGCCATTCCATGTTATCGGGGGGCTGATGTCTCGCGACCTCTGTCAGCTCGACCGCCTGATATGGGGCGTCGATTGAATCGGTCTGGAGCTGGATTTCGATCCAGGGCTTCTCTGCTTCGGGGCCGGCGCATCCCCATACAACGATCAGGCACACGATCGCGGTCGAAATCCATGCTCGCATGCCCCAAGTATAACCCATTTCGCATGAATTCCCGTTGACAATCCCGAACCCGGTAAGTACCTTAACACCCGCGTTGAAGGGAGCCGCAACGCTTCCTCCGTAAACGAGCAGATGGGGTCACTCGCGGGACCGTACGGTCGCCGCGAATGCCCTGCAATCATCATTCGGGAGAGACAGTTTCATGGCAAAGAAGCGGATTAAGAAGATACTCGTCACCGGCTCGGTCGGGCAGATCGGCTCGGAGCTCACGATGGCCCTGAGGAACCGCTACGGCGCCGACAATGTCGTCGCGGCGGGTCACAGGACGAAGCCGAGCAAGGAGCTTGAGGAATCCGGGCCGTTCGAGTGGGTGAATGTCGCGGAGGTTCTTGACATCGTTGATGTCGTCAGGCGACACAACGTCGACACGATCGTCAATATGTCGGCGCTGCTGTCGGCGGTCGGTGAGAAGAATCCCCAGCTCTGCTGGCACGTGAATGTAAACGGCCTGATCAACTGCCTCGAGGTCGCGCGAGTGTTCGAGCTGAACCAGGTTCTCTGCCCGAGCTCGATCGCAGTCTGGGGCGATTACGCGCCCCTCGAGAACACTCCGCAGGAGACGGTTCTCAAGCCGACTACCATGTACGGCGTTACAAAGGTCGCGGGCGAGCTTCTTTGCGACTACTATGTGCGACGCTTCGGTGTCGATGCTCGCGGCCTGCGATATCCCGGCATCATCTCCGCCGAGACTCTTCCCGGCGGCGGAACCACCGACTACGCCGTCTGGATCTACTACAAGGCTGTCGAGGAAGGGAAGTACGAATGCTTCGTGCGCGAGGATACCCGTCTCCCGATGATGTACATGCCTGACTGCCTCAAGGCGACGATGGACCTCATGGAGGCCGATTTCGACAAGCTCAAGCATCATGGCGATTTCAACGTCGGCTCGATGAGCTTCTCGGCTGCGGAGCTTGCGGAGAATATCGCGAAGCACATGCCCGGTTTCACGGTAACCTACAAGCCTGACGAGCGGCAGAAGATCGCCGATTCGTGGCCGTCGTCGGTCGACGATACCGCTGCTCGCGAGGAGTGGGGCTGGGAGCCGGAATATGATCTTGATGCCATGACGAAGGACATGCTCGGGAAGCTGAAGAAGCGTCACGCTGAAGGGAGACTGTACGGCTGAAAAGCCGCTTGGATTGAAAGGTGCGATGGTATTTGTGGGGCCGCCCCTGTCCGAAAGGAAGGGGCGGTTCCATTCATTTGAATAAACGACGTTGATTCCCCGAAGACCGATACTATCCTGCGGGGGGTTTCATGTCCCGCCGAAGGAGGCCTATCGTGAGAACCCTTTCAGCCCTTCTGGCTGCTTTATTTACGCTCGTAATACTGAGCGGCTATGCCGTCGCAGGTGATGAGAAACGCGAGCTTACCGACGATGAGCGGGCGATTCTTGACGTCATTGTCGCTAATCGCGATGCTGCCGAGGAGGAGGATCTCGAAGGCTACATGGCGACCATCCATGAGGACAGCCCTCTCTACGAGACCACCGAATCGACCATGGAGCAGATCTTCGATATCTACGACCTCTACTACGATATTCCCCGTGTTGAGTTTGTCGAAGTTGGAGAGGCCGAGGCGTCGGTGCGCGTGACCCAGATAACCGGCAGGATCAGCGGACCTGATTTCAACGACAATGAGACCACCGCTGTGCATACGCTCTACATGACCGACGACGGATGGATGATCTACGGCTCCGAAATCGAGGAGATCGAGTTCCTGGATTGATCTGTTGCCCGGTCGAGCTTTGCAGCAGGCATAGTCTGTGCCCGGTGGTTCCTGTCACCCACGGAGCAAGGGAAATTATTGTAGAATGAATGGTGGTCCCGATTGCCGGCATCGCTTCGGTTCGTCCGTCGATGGACGCCCGTGATGCTTCGCAGGGACCCTAGCAACCGTCGGGAAAGGGGATTCGCTGATCCGGGGCCAAGCGTATGTCCACGCCCGAGACGATACTCGACAGCCTGAAGGAGCATGTGGTCCATCAGGACAAGGGGCACAGAATACTCTGGCTCAATCGGGCTGCATACGAGTCTGTCGGCATGACCTTTGATGAGGTCGTGGGTCGGTTCTGCTACGAGATCTGGGCCAACCGCTCCGATCCCTGTCCCGGCTGTCCCGTGTCCGAAGCGATCGAGACCGGTCAGGTCCGCTCGGGTGAAAGGTCAACTCCCGACGGCAGAGAGTGGTCTGTTGCCGGATACCCTCTGAAGGACGACAAAGGCGATGTAATCGGTGCGGTTGAGGTCACACTTGACATAACCGATCGCGTGCGCGTCGAGAGCGCGCTTCGACAAAGCGAGGAGAAGTACCGCTCACTGATCGAGACCTTGAATGAGGGTATCGCCATTACGGAGGATCATGTCTTTACGTTCGTCAACAGAAGGCTGTGCGAGATGCTGGGCTGCTCCCGCGAGGAGCTTCTGGGCAGACCTGTACTCGATTTCGTCGCCGAGGAATCCCGCGAACTCATGAAGCGGGAAAGGGATAAGAGGAGGGAGGATCAGTACGAGGTTGTATGGATCGCCGGTGACGGCCGTCGTGTTCATACTCTCATCTCCCCCAAGAGACTGTATGATTCGAGCGGTGCACGTATCGGCAGCTTCGCTGCAATCACCGATATTTCTCTTCTTAAACAAGTGGAGGAAGCCCTGCGTGAAAGCGAGGAAAGGTATCGCAGCCTGGTAGAGCTGGCTCCCGTCCCGATTTTCGTTTACCGGGACGGCAGGTTTGTCTACGTAAATCCGATGGCCGTCACGCTTCACGGGGCGGAGAGCCCGGAAGACCTTATCGGGCGGAGGCTTATGGACTTCGTGCATCCTGATTTTGCCGAGGTGCTTCGTCAGACTATCATCAAAGCCCGCACCAGCGAAGTGAGAAAGACTGAACTCAAGATCGTCCGTCTCGATGGCGAGGTGATCGATATCCGGACTACTGGTTTGAATGTGACCTACATGGGCGAACCGGCGCACCTTGTCATCTGCATGGATATCACGGATCTTAAGAAGGCTGAAGAGGAGGTCAGGAAGAAAAATGAAGAGCTCGAGACCGCCATGAGGATCAAGAACGACTTCATGTCGATGATCTCTCATGAGCTTCGCTCGCCCCTTGTGCCGATCATGGGATACGCCGAGCTTCTCGTGAGCGGATCGCTGGGAGAGATTCCGCCTGAGGCGATCGAGCCCCTCAATGCGATCAGGGATAGAGCAGATGATCTCGCGAGACTCATCGACGATTTGCTGCTTCTATCCAGGGCGGAGCGAGGCAAGCTGAAGCTGGACTTGAATCCGATCCCGGTGGGTGACCAGATAAAGGACATCATCGTCGAGTACGAATCCATGCGCCAGATCAAGCCTGTCTCCATTAAATGGACCGGCGAGGACTTCAAGATTCTTGCCGACCAGACGAGGTTTCATCAGGTCCTCAGAAACCTCATTGAAAACGCGATCAAGTATTCGGGAGACTCCGTCGAGATCAGCATCAGCACGAACGCGACCAAGGGCAGGGGACGCATAACCGTCACCGATAACGGTCTCGGTATTTCAGGGGAGCATCTGCCCCATGTCTTCGACCGCTTCTACCAGGTGGAGAACGGCGACACCCGCTCGCACGGGGGCACCGGCCTTGGCCTCGCAATCATAAGGGAGCTGGTGAAGTTGATGGGGGGGTCGGTGACTGTTGAGAGCGAAGCGGGAAAAGGCTCCGTGTTCACTGTTGTACTTCCGCTGGCGGAAGCCCGGGATGAAACGCCGATTTCCGGGCAGGGAACAATGAAATAACGGTGCACCCCTTGAGAGGGGAAAATGCTGGTGCATCTCTCGAGAGAGGCGCATTCCCGCTAAAATATGTTACCCGATACAAATTTTTAGCCCCAAACGAGCGCATTAAGCCCCGTGAACGCTTGACCAAAGCCGCGTGTAATGGTACATTCCCCCAATATTAGGGGGGACATCTATCCCGATTAAGTGATTTTTGTTTGATTAGTAAGGCGATTGAACTTCCTGTTCGAGAACAACATCCGTTACACGCGCCGTCGGGTTACAAGCCCGATGCGCGTATTGTTGCGGCAGATTCACCGGGATACGGATTCTCAGTGCGTATGTATCGACGTATGAAAACAGTTTGCCTCCAGCAGGCTTTTTCTTTATTGTGCTTCTTCTGCATTCCGGAAAGAAGCGCTTTCCTTTCAATACCGAGATCAGAGGAGACCGTCCATGGTTCCGTCCGAATTGCCCCATCAGGTCAAGTTCGAAAAGGACCTTGATCATGATTTCTACAAGGAGGTCGCCGAACTGGCCTGGGGCGAGAAGCTCCTTAGCTGCATACAGTGCGGCAACTGCTCCGGTGCCTGCCCCCTGAGCATCTACATGGACTACACGCCGAGGCAGATCATCGCCATGGTCCGCGCAGGCTTCAGAGACGAGGTCCTCCATTCCAAGACCATATGGCTCTGCTCCTCCTGCTACAACTGCACCGTCGAGTGCCCAAAGGAAATCCAGATCACCGATGTCATGTACGCGCTCAAGCAGATCGCCATGAAGGAGGGCATCCGACCTCCGGGATTCCTCACCCCCATTCTCGCACGTGAGTTCTTCAGCCAGGTCCAGAGCCACGGACGTCAGAGCGAGGGACCGCTCATGATGAGCGTGTACATGAAGTCCAATCCCTTCCTTGCACTCGGTCAGGCGATCATGGGCATTAAGCTTTTCTTCCAGGGCCGGATCGGTCTGAAAATGGAAGGCATACCAATGGGCACGGGCAAGAAGGGCGACCTTAAGACCGTCCTGCAAGCCTGCGACAAGCCCGAGAAGTCGTAACGTTCACTTAAACAAGCCGAGGACCGAAAAATGAAATACCATTACTATCCCGGATGCTCACTGAAAGGCACAGGCAAGGCCTACGAGGAATCGTTCATTCCGGTGATGAATACACTGGAAGTGCCTTTCGAGGAAATGAAAGACTGGAACTGCTGCGGCGCGACGGTATACATGTCCATCGATGAGGTCAAGGCCTTCGTTCTTGCCGCCCGCAATCTTGCCCTCGCCGAGGAGGCGGGCAGCGGCGAGGAAGGTGTGTTACCCACTGTCATCACTCCCTGCGCCGCCTGCTATCTCGGATTGCTCAAGGCCAAGAACTACCTTGCCGAGCATCCCGACATGATGGAGAAAGTCCGGTGCGCCCTGGGTGAAGCCGGATTGACCTACACAGGCAACGTGCTTGTGAAGCACCCGCTCGATGTCTTCGTCAACGAGGTCGGCGTAGACAGGGTCAAGGCGACGGTCAAGAAGCCGCTTCAGGGCTTGAAGGTCGCCTGCTACTACGGTTGCCAGATCGTCAGACCGTTCAGCGAGTTCGATGATCCTCACAATCCGACATCGATGCACACCATCGTGAGAGCGCTCGGCGCCGAGCCTGTTGACTATCCGCTCAGCACGACATGCTGCGGTGGTTCTCTGACCGGCATGAACAACCCCGTCGGAGTCCGTCTTAACTATAACCTTCTGAGGGAGGCCAGGAGACGCGGCGCGGATGTTGTCGCGACCGCCTGCCCGCTCTGCCAGTTCAATCTCGAATGCTACCAGGACAAGATGAGCGCCTGGTACAACGATCCGATCAAGATGCCAGTCGTCTACTTCACCCAGCTTATGGGCGTTGCGATGGGGATCCCGGAGAACGAGCTCGGTCTGAATCATGTGTTTGTGAGGCCCCAGTTCACTGCGGCCGGTTGAAAAGGAGTACGGAATGACATATGAAGAGCCCAAACCGAATGGAGAGAAGCCCCGAGTAGGCGTCTACATCTGCCATTGCGGCACGAACATCGCAAGACAGGTCGATATCGACGCTGTCAGGGAATTCGCATCGAAACTGCCCAACGTCGTGGTCGCGCGGGACTACAAGTTCGTGTGCTCCGATCCCGGTCAGAAGATGATCCAGGACGATATCACCGACCCGGAGCTCAAGATCAACAGGGTGGTTTTTGCCGGCTGCACCCCGCGTCTTCACGAGCCTACCTTCCGAAAAGCGATTAGCGATGTGGGTCTCAACGAGTTCTATCTCCAGGTCGCGAACATCAGGGAGCACGTGAGTTGGGTTACGGAGGACAAGGCCGAGGCTACCGAGAAGGCGAAGGGCCTTGTGGCGGGAGCGGTGAGTCGTGTCCAGAGGCACGAACCTCTCGAACGAAGGACGGTTCCGGTGCATCCCGACGTTATGGTTGTCGGCGGCGGTATTGCGGGTATCACCGCGTCACTTACCCTGGCCGAGGCCGGCAAGACGGTTTACCTGGTCGAGCGGGAGCCGACTATCGGCGGCGCCATGGCCAAATTCGACAAGACTTTCCCCACCCTTGACTGTGCCGCCTGTATCTTCACTCCCAAGCTGGCTGCGGTTAACTCGCATCCCAACATAATCCTGAAGAGCTATGCGGAGGTCGATTCGGTCGACGGGTATGTGGGGAACTTCAAGGTGAAGGTGCGGACGAAGCCTCGTTATATCGACATCACCAAGTGCAGTGCGTGTGGTGACTGCATCGATGTGTGTCCGGTAACGGTGCCTTCCGAGTTCGAATTCGGTCTTGCCGAACGGACTGCCATCTTCAAGCCGTTCCCGCAGGCGATGCCGAACAAGTTCCTTATCGACAAGAAGGGCCGTGCTCCGTGTCGGGTCGCATGTCCCGCAGGCGTTCATGCCCAGGGGTATATCGCCCTCATAAGGACCAAGAAATACAAGGAAGCGTACGAGCTTCTCGCCGCCGATCTGCCCGTTCCCGCGGCCTGCGGCCGGGCCTGCTATCATCCGTGCGAGGATCAGTGCGAGCGCGCCAACGTGGACGAGCCCATCGCAATCAACGGGCTGAAGCGTTTCGTGACCGAGTGGGCGATGAACAACGGCTATATCGATGACGTGGAGCCGCTGCCGGTCACCCGGGAAGGCAAGGTTGCCGTTGTCGGTGGTGGCCCTGCCGGTCTGGCATGCGCCAACGAGCTTTCCCGTCGCGGATACAAGGTCACGGTGTTTGAGGCCGCCGAGAAAGCGGGCGGTATGCTGCGATACGGCATCCCCGCCTACCGTCTGCCGGAACACATC
>CAYLVL010000091.1:0-9359 GCA_964387135.1 uncultured Planctomycetota bacterium | reverse complement strand
GATCTTCGTTGAGGCCACTTTCGTTACCTATGACGAGACAAATCCGGACGGCCGACCGATAGTCTACGGCCTCCAGAATATAGGAGACTGGGCGCTCGAGACCGGCGGAGACAGGTTCTGGGCCGGCTTCGATGTGTCCGGCAGCGAGGGTCTTGTATTCGAGATCCTTCCCAAGAACCAGCGAATGCCGTTCGATGATTTCCGGGCAAGATTCCATTACATCTTCTCCGAGCGCAACGCGCACATCATCTCCAGCCCGCGCGTGGCGGTTATCGACGGCTTCACGGCGACGATTGATGTCACCGAGAACAGGCCTTTCATCGTCGACGGTGGCGTAGTAATCGACCAGTTCGGCAATCCCATCCCGGCTCCCGATATCGTGACCTTCGTGCCTACCGGCACCACGCTGACCATCACGCCGTTCATCGATGATTTTGGCAACGTCACGATGGACATCAGCCCGTCCAACACCCAGCTTCTGGGAGAGCCGCAGCTTATCAACGGCAACCTGGTGTTTGGCACCGCCAACGCCAGTGTCACGACCGTGCTGAGAATGCGCGACGGCGAGACTATCATCATCGGTGGCCTGAAGATCAAGAATCGCGACTACGAGGAGATGCGCCTGCCGCTTCTGGGCGATCTTCCGCTGATCGGACCTCTGTTCGGCAGAACCGAGATCAACATCACCGACAGCCAGCTGATCATCCTCATGACCGTGCACCTTGTGGGGAGCTGATGAAGCCCTGCATGCACGCGTGCAGAGGGTTTGGGAGGCATGGCTTGATTTCCTGAAATCCTTCGGACAGCCAGCGTGCAGGTAGCTGGCTGTCCTTCGTAAAGGGTTCATGTCGAGGAATTAAGACGGATAAAGAGCAACCGTTTACCAAACCTCAAAAGGGCGGGATTAGTCTAAAGAACGTGTCGGGTTGCAGGCATTCCGGGAACGGCGTGTGTCCGTTGCCGGTAGATGATTATGATATAATGACTCCCCGCAGGGGCGGCTGTGGGTGCATTTTCAATTATCTGCGTTCCCGCTTCTCGGGGATCCAGGCAAAGGTAAGCCATGGCTGACAGGAAAATTATCGGAATCGACTTCACAAACCGCGAGATCCGCATAGCCCAGATAGCGTACGGCAAGGGACTCCCGAGGATCGAACGCTTCGCGATCGGTCCCATTCCCGACGGCGTATTCTCGGGCGGCAGGCTGGCGGAGCCCGGAAGGCTGTCGGAGGCGATCAAGGACCTTCTCCGAGGCTACCGTTTCAACGCGAAGCAGGCCGTGCTCGGCATCAGCGGAAGGTACGGCGTCACCCGTATGATCGTGCTGCCCAAGATGACTGCGGCGCAGACCAGGGACGCCATCAACCTCCAGTTGAACCAGTACGTGCCGTTTCCTCCGGCTGACAGCCTGTACGACTTCAAGGTCCTCCGCGAGCTGAAGGAGGAGGAGCAGCCGTCGCAGGAAGTCCTGCTGGTTGCGACCAGGCGCAGCAGCATCCAGCCGCTCCTCAGGGTCATAAAAAACGCGGGTCTGCACCTCATCGGAATCAAGATCACAACGCTCGCCTCCTTTACCGTCTTCGAGGATCTCTACATGGACAGCGAGCAGGCGATCGCGTTTGTGGACGTGCGCGATTCGGTGACCGACATCTCCTTTGTTGCCGACAACTACTTCAGGCTGTCCAGATCGATCGAGTTCGGTCTCGTTACGCTCACTGAGCGCGTCAGGACGAAGATGGGCATGTCTTACCATGAGGCGGTCGAGCACCTGTATCACAACAAGGTCGACCTCATGGAAAGCTACCGGCCGGCGGGCGACGCCACGAAGGAGGAGGGTGTCGTCGAACCCCCTCCCGATCTTCCTCCCGAAGGTCTGAGGGATCCCGCCGAGCTCGACAGGCAGCTTGGCCTTGTGAAAGCCGACGAGACGGCCGAGAAACAGGTCAGGGACGCGGTTCTGAGAGCCATGGGCCAGTTCGTGAATGAGCTCATGCGGTCCATACGCTACTTCGAGAGCCAGGCGAAGCGACGCTCCAGAGTCGGGCGTATCGTGATGTTCGGCTATATCGGCGGCCTGGAGGGGCTGAACGAATACCTGTCCGAGCAGACCGGCCTCGAGGTTACGGTTGTCAAGGAGTTACCGGGCGTAGAGAGCGCTCTCGATGCTGCCGATGAGCAGGAGCTCAAGGGCAGGGAAGCGGTCCTGGTGGTCCCGATCGGCCTGGGTGTCGAAGGCGCCAAGAGAAAGCGGGTGGAGCTTAACCTGATCCCCAGGGAGACCATGTATCGCCGCAAGAGCTTCAACGCACTGAAATACGCTGTTGTCGTCGTGGTTCTGCTGGCCGCTATCCTCGCCATTATCTACATTCAGCGCGACGCGGAATATCGTTCGTTCAAGGCGGATGAAGAAGACCTCGATCGCAAGATCGCGTCAATAGAACACCTTTACCAGCGGGCAACGGAATTCAAGGGATACATAGAAAAAATCGAGGGGAAGCTGAAAGGAGTAGTCACCCTTGCCGCTGCCCAGCCGCCGTGGCCGGTAATCATGGATGAGCTGGGTCGCATCATGCGAAACTCTGCTTTCATTAACGAAATGCACTGGGACGCCAACGGCGCCACGTGGGAAGTCAGCGGCTTTGTCTACGGCACCGATGAATTCCAGAAGCTCATCGTCAACTTCTGGCACTCGGATATTCTCGAGATGACCGAGGTTGAGGACTGGAACGCGGAAAACCTTGATGTTGATGAGGGTACGCTGGGTCAGGAGTTTGGAGGCAGCGGCTACGGCGGAGGTTTCGGATTCTCCGCCCGACCTCCCGATAATCCGGGCGGCGCGAATTCAGGCGCAGGCGGATTCATGGGTTCCGCCGGCGGTCCGAACGGGGCGTTGCGAAGCTCCGTGCCGCGTCCGCAGCCGATGTACAAGCTCCCCGAGAGCGGCAGCGCCTGGCGGGATATCGAATGGTACTTCGGTGGAGAGCAGTTCTTCTACAGGGTCTACTACAGCTTCAAGTTCGCTGGCACGGTGAATCCTTCCGTGATGAGAAGTGGGGGAGAGCTGTTCGGCGATCTCTCGTACCTTGTTGAGGGCGGCGCGCCTGCCGGTCCTGCTGCGGGTTCCCCGCAGGGCGGAGCGGCTCTGCCGGGTACTCAGCCGCCACCGGGCTCGCAGGACAGCGGGGAGGACGACGATCAGGGTTTCTGATCCCGGTCATCCTTCTAAATTGAACATAACAGACTGCAACAGACAGCAGGAGAGCTTCAATGGATAAAGCACCACCAGTTCGAGGAACACAGGACGTCACGGTAGTCTGGATCGTGTTCGTGTTACTCGTATTGATCCTGATCGCGGGCTACTGGTACTTGCTTTACAAGCCGAAAGTTGAGGACATCGCTGCGGTCCAGGCCTCGATCCGGCAGAAGGAAACCACCCTTCAGAACTACAAGAGCGAGGCCAGGGAGCTTCTCAACTACGAGGACCAGTTCGCGGCCGTCGTGCACCAGTGGAACCAGAACCAGCACTTCTTCGTGAACGGACTTGTGTACGACGAGGCGACGGACACCTACAAGCCCCCGTATGAGGGCAGGGAGCAGTGGGCCATCTTCGATGCATTGCAGATGGTCTGGGCCGCTGCCAGGTATGCCGGTGTCTACCTCCAGGAAATGTACGTCAGCGAGTCCCTCGAGTATTACATGGACGACGAGCCGTTCAATGTGCCGGACAAGCTCATCCGGGCCATAAGCTGGGAGCCGGTTGTCGGCACCAGGGGTGCGAATACGGACCCCATGTTCACCGCGCATAATTTCGGCATCAAATTCTTCGGTGACCTTGAAGAGACGCGGCGCTTCATCGAGATACTCCAGAAGCTCGAGGGTGAGGTCCAGAAAATCTTCTCGATCCATTGCTTCGAGACAGCCGACGAGGCGGCTTACAGGTCGGGCACGGTCGGCCTGGGAGAAGTGGTTCTCACCGACATCACGCTGGAGATCGACATGATGCTGTCTGTACACGAGTACAACTATCAGGCCGACACGCCCAATTCGCCTCCGGACATTCCGGGCACCGCATCCTGCTCCTACACCGGCGGCGGTGGCGGACGGCGTGGCGGCGGAGGAGGAGGCGGCGGAGCGAGCGGCGCCGGTGTCGGCCTCGGAATCTGAGCGGAATACGACGTTATTTCAGATATCGCTTACCAACCTGAACCTGATCAGGGAGTGAAAAAAATGAACATAAGGACAGCTATCGTACTTCTGGGTGCCGTAATGTTGCTGGCACTGGTTGCATGCATGGGTTGCAGCCACTCAGGCAACTCGATGGGTCTCCAGGCATCCGCAGGTCTCGGATCGGGATCGCCCTCGTTTCACTCGCCTCCCGCGCTGATGCAGGATGACGGGGAGGATGCCGCCGGTGGTGACGATGAGTCGGGTGATAACGGCTCCGACGATGAGGAGTCCGGCGACGATACCGAACCGTCCGAAGAGGAGCCTGCCGAGGAAGAAGAGGAACCCGCGGCTTCCCCATCAATGAGTGATGTCCTGGCGCAGGCTGCCGGTCAGCCGGAAGAGAACACCAACCTCCAGAACGCGCTCGATGGTGTGGCCGACTATGAGGTCACATATGACACGAGCCTGTCCCACGCCGAGAACACCCCTCCCGAGCTCAGGGCTCTCGGAGAGGAGTTCGCGGGTGAGGAAAGCGAGGTTGCCAGGCGCACGCAGGCCCTGTGGGATTTCGACCTGATCGACGTGCTGGAAGACAGGTACACCCGGGTTGAAGAGGAATACGCGGCTGATCCGGAGGAAGACTTCGCTCCCGAGGATCCTGAGAACACATTCAACTACTTCCAGCCGCGAGGTGACCCGTTCGTGATCACCGATCTCATCCCCGATGAGCTAAGGCCGGAGCTGTCGGGCACGGGACTGGACGGGGCGGTCGATCCGGAGCTTCTTGACAGGCTGCGCTGGGCGCAGTACGAAGCGAACCTCAGGCTGATCCCCATTATCGTTGTCGGCGTGATCGAGGCCGGACCGACACGCGGCTGCATCTACACCATCTCCGGATGGCCCTCGACAAGGTGGATCGAGGAAGGCCGCTCGCACTGCCTGAGCTGGGGCGCCCCGTTTTCCATCACCTGCTCGCAGGTTTCGGAAGACAGGGTGGTCCTGACTCTCCGTGGGCACTACGATTACAGGTGCAACTACGCGGCTACCAATCCGGTCCCAAGGACATTCCACGTAAGCCACTGATCGACGCACCTATTTCTGAAAAAACCGAACCCATCCCGATCGGGATGGGTTTTTCGTTTGCCTCTCATGGCGCTGTTGACACCGGGCGCCGCCCCCGGTACAATCCATCTTTGTTTCCATCGAAGAAACGCGCGTAATCGCGGGTTTCAGGCGCTTTTGGGCGTATTCATCCCTGTTTGCCGATGGACGAGAATCGCACAGCGGAACCTCCCGAAGAGCAGCATCTGCCCATCTACAGGGCAGGTAACTGGTATCCGCCTCTGATTGCGGCCATTCTGGTTGTCTGCACGGTCCTGTACATTCTGTACAGCGACTGGATCATCCACAACATCTACCAGCCGCTATTCTCGTCGCCCCTGCAGGTTTTCGCCGCCACCTACCGCGCCTATTTTCTGCTGCTCCCGGAAATGCTGGACCTCTCCGGCGGCCTGCTTATTCTGCTGCTGGACATGGTCAGGCCGAACAGAAACAGGGTCCGCGCCCCGCTTATCGCTCAGAGCGTACTGATTATCAGCTACATCCCTGTAATCTTCACGATGTACCTGACCACCAGGTACTTCAACGCCGCGCTCGGGCAGTACTGGGGCGGTCTTGAAACAATCGACCCGTTCAGCCTGTTCCTCAAGAGCGTCGCACTGATCACGGTCAACTACGTAGTCGTGATAGCGATGCGCTCCAAGGAGCTTCCCGAGAAGTTCTCCGGCGAGTTCTATGCGTTCATCATGTTCGCGACCGTCGCAGTGGAGTGTGTTGTCTCTTCCTCCGATATCCTCGCCATCTACCTCCTAACCGAGTTCGTCGCGATTACCTCCTACATCCTCGTCGGCTGGATCAAGAGCAGACCCACCAGTACCGAGGCGGCCTTGAAGTACTTCCTGCTGGGATCGATGAGCTCGGCGTTCATGGTGTTCGGCTTCGCGATCATGTACGGGCTGTCGGGCACGACGAACCTGTACGAGATGAAAGTGGAGCTTCACCAGGTCCGGATGGCCGATCCGTCCATGGTGCCGGTTATGCTCCTCAGCGTGTTGTTCTTCATGGTGGGAATCGGAATGAAACTGGCGATTGCACCGTTCCATATGTACTTGCCCGACGTGTTCGAGGGCGCTCCTACGGCTGTGGCGACGTTCCTGTCGGTGACGCCCAAGATCGCGACCACCGCCGTTTTCATAAGGGTTTTCCTGCTGGGCCTTTCCACGGTGGCGGACCTCTGGCTGCCGATGATGCAGATCTGCTCGGTGTTGTCGATAGTGCTCGGCAATCTGTTCGCGCTCAGACAGACGGAGATGAAGCGATTCCTCGCCTACTCGAGCATCGCGCACATGGGCTACATGCTGCTCGGCCTGTGCGCGGCGGGAGTGACCGCGGAAACGAACGCCAACGCGGCCATACAGTCGCTCGGCTACATGGGCATGCTGCACTACATGGTCGTGTACGCCATCATGAACACCGGCGCTTTTCTCATCGTCGGCATTGTCGAGCATCATGCTGGAAGCACTGATTTCAGCGCGTTCAAGGGCCTGGTGCACCGGGCGCCGCCGTCCGCATACACCATGCTGGTCTGTCTTCTGAGCTTGGCCGGCATACCTCCCCTGGCGGGATTCGCCGCGAAATTCTTCGTACTCATGCCGGTGCTTGAGGATAACATCGGGCTGTACGCGCTGGCCATCATCGCCATCGTCAACATGGTCATCTCCGCCTACATCTACCTGCGGGTGATAAGAACCATGTTCCTCGACAAGCCGGAGGTCAAGACGAGATTCTATCCCGATACGACCTATCGCTACGCGATGATCCCGCCGTTCGCCTTCCTGGCATTCTACTTCGTTGGCGGATTCCTGGTCAGGGAGCTGTATGCGTACGCCTCCTCAAGCTACTTTCTCACGATCAACGTCTACTTCGGGTCCGGCCCCGGAGGCGTGTAACCGCATTCCTACAAGAAAACAGGGGCAACCGCGAAAAAAACGAGGAACGCTGCCGTCCCCGTTTCTTCAGGCTGCCCTGATCAGAAGCTGATTCTGAAACCCCAGTCGTCGTCGCGATACCACAGGCCCAGCGAGTTGTCCCATCTATTTCCGCGGCCGTCCCAGCCGAACCATCCCCGGCTTCCCCATCCGCGATCCCGATGATGATAACCGTCATGCCAGTGGTAGTCATCCCACCAGTCTCGATCCGGAATGTAGTACCAGCTCGGACACCATCCGTGATGGTAGTTGGAATACCAGCCGTTGCCGTAATAATGCCGATCGTGGCTGTACAGCCTCGGCGCGTAGTAATAGCCGCCGTACGGTCTGTCGTAATAGACATAAACCGGCGGCTCGTAAACATATATGCCCGAATCGTAGTAACGAATCCCGCCCCAGTATTCCGACTGGCGGCTGCAATCGCTGCCCTGGTTCCTTCCGTAAAGAGGATCATAGCCGGTGGGCTCGTGATGGAAGCCTTCACCGCCCATCATGTTCGATCGATAGCCCGACTCGGATTCATCCGCTTCCGCCGACTCATCACCGGCGATATCGCCATACTCGAGGATCAGGTATTCCAGGACGGCAGGATCGAGGTCGGCATCGAGGATCACCTGCCAGGCTTCATCGTCCAGCGGCTCGTCAACGCCGGTAGCCTCTATCACCTCGATGATGACCTCCGGGGGAACGCCCGCGTCGCTCATTTCGATAATCTCGTCGATGGTGGCGGCTTCGGCGGGGGAGGCTAGCGCGATGAATAGCGCAAACGCCGCTCCGACGGGAATAGCCAACCTGATCGCATGGCGTAATTGGTTCATGACCTCTGCCCTCCGTCATATCGCAAGAGGCCCTACCTGCCTCTTACTTGACCGTGAATCGCCTTACCTGCTTGTTCAGTTTCCCGGTCAGTGACTTCACGTCGAACTGAACCTCGATGTAGTTGACGCTTGTCTTGGGATCGGTACCGATGCCGATCACCTTGCCCCGCATCTCCAGGAGCCTGGTTGCATCGTTCCAGTCTCTGACCTGTTTGAAAATGACCTCGTCGCCGATCGAGTAGCTTGTCAGCCTGGTTCTCGGCGAGTAGACACGGGCACGTCGACGCTTCTCCGCCTCAGCCTTCTTCCTGACGGCTGCTCTGGTCGTCGTTTTCTTGCCGGTCTTTCTGACAGCTGTCTTCTTCTTTCCGGCCGCCGCCTTTTTTGTGGTCTTCTTGGTGGCTGCGGCCTTCTTCCCGGGCTTTGCCGCGGTTTTCTTCCTGGTTGCAGCCCTGGCTGTTGTTTTCTTCTTTACAGCCGCCTTCTTCCTTGGTTTGGTCGTGGTTTTCTTCTTTACGACCGCCTTCTTCTTTGCCCTGGCCGTAGCCGCCTTCCTGGTGGCTTTCTTTTTCGTCTTGGGCGCAGCCTTCTTCTTTGCTGCCTTCCTTGTTGATTTCTTCGCAGTACTCTTGGGAGCCGCCCTCTTGGGCTTCTTCCGTGTTGTGGACGCTTTCTTCTTCGATCGTAACGCCGACTTGCTCCGTGTCGTGGTCTTCTTGGCAGTCGTTCTCTTCCTGGTCGCTTTCGTCCTGACGCGTCCTGCCAGACGCGCAGGAAGCTCACTCAGGAAGGCAAGTGGGCCGACGCGAGTTCTGTCGTCGGAGCGATCTTCCGCTCCGACATTGCTAAAGGGATTATGGAAACGCATCAGTGAGCCGGTCATGGTCCGCTCCCGGGCGCATTTGTTATGTAAATCTGCACTCAGATCCAAGCCCCACTCAGGACGCCGTCCGGCTGTAGTAGAGGATGATTTTTCTCACAGCCCGGATGACATCGTCGACTTCCTCATCGGTCAGGTACGGTGTCAGCGGGAGGGAGAAAACCCTCTCGCCGATCCGGCTCGCCCGGGGCAAATCCTCAGGCGAGATCGAGTACTTCTCTCGATAGTACGAATAATAATGCGCCGGTGTATAGTGTATTCCGGAACCGATATTCTCCTTCGCAAGGGCCTCGATCATCCTGTCCCGATCGATCCCCGATTCTTCCGGATCCAGCAGGCACACGAACAGGTGTCTTCCATGCTTCATGCCTGTTTCCATCTCCGCGGGAGGCATCAGGCCCGGGAGCCCCCCCAGTTCATCGATATATCGGCTCCAGATGGCTTCTC
>CAYLVL010000090.1:0-9396 GCA_964387135.1 uncultured Planctomycetota bacterium | reverse complement strand
GGCTTCCGCCGGGGCCGGTTGTTGTCGGGTATGCGGTCGAGGCGTGCTGGGAGCCCCCGACGGTGACGCCGGTAATCGATCCCCTGAACGATTTTCCCATCAGCGCGAACCAGCCGGAGCCCTACCTCTTCGAGACGGTCATCAACGACGGCGAAACCATAACTGACTGCGAAGAATGCTGTCATGAGAACCATTGCGAGTTATTCCGATTGCGATTCGAGCAATGGGGCGAAAGAACCTGCAACTACTTCGGTTACCAGATTCCCACCGGAGCAGGTGGGTCGGCCGGTCTATGGTTCAGCCATGAGTGCTCACCACCCTATGAGGGCTGGTTGGATTCTCCGGTCGGTTTGAAATCATGTAAATGGGGTAACGGACCGCAAAGGCTCTTTGTTCAGTTGCATTATTTCCATGCGGGCGTGGAGGAGCACTATGTCTTCCGGCTCGTTGATTTTGTGATAGATGATCCGGATTTAGAATAAAAAGGAGGGATGAAGAGATGCGGATCATTACGATCAGGCTGGCTATGGCTTGGGTCTTCTTTTTTTCGGTTACTGTAATCGGCTGCTCCGGATCCCTGGACCCCGTCCTGCCGGACGACTTGCTGCGTTTCTGTAGCGACTTTGAATCTCCTTGGGCATTGTGGGATAACGGTCTTGCCTCGATACAGTGCAAGGAAGTGGACCTCTCGGCGATGGTTTACGCGGGCCCGGATACGGCGGGGACCCTGGATTATCCCGTAACCCTTGATGGCGACCATTGGACGGTAGCTACTACCATTCAGAAGAATCATGCTTCTTCTCCTCCGAGTGCATCGATACGATACGCATGGCTGGATGACAGCGATTCACCAACGAACGGCCCGGCCGCATCCGAGGGCGTAGTCTACACAGCAGGTCGAACGGAGGAGATTGCAGCCGCGAAAGTGGCTGCCATGCACTAGTCGTACCTTGACAGTGCTACCATCAAGGTGGCGGTAGCCTTCGTTACAAGGCAAACAAGCGGGGGAGATACAGACTGGGAAGTCGGGGTCGTGAGAATGGACTGGACAGAGGAAGACTTCCCAGACGATCCTCCCACTACCATCCACCGTGCCGACATCATCACGTCCAACAGCGATCCCGACTATCATCCGGACCTGGCATGGGACGCCGAAACAGGCTATCTTCACGTCGCCTGGACGGGCCACACTGACGAGGCCAACCATCCATATAGGGTGAAGTACAGGTCCTGGTCAAGGCCGTCGCCAGGATGGGGTAGCACGTTCACAGTATGTGAAAGCGACAAAGACTACGCAGGATGGATGCCGCGCATCGCAGTTGGGAACTCAGGATTCAGCGGATTCGATGACGTTGTCGGCATAGTTTACAGCGCATACTCGGATCAGGCGAATCACTACCATCAGGGCCTCTGGCATATCGGTGGTGCACTCTGGGATGTAGACACGCAAGACCCGGATGATGCTGTATTCTTCCACACTGCTTACCTCAGCGACTACGATGCGGGATTTCCTCGTGTTGATCTAGCGCCGAGGTCCAGCGGGGGAACAGGATACGGATCGATCGTGTTCTCGCAGCACTACGGTACCGACGGCAGCGGTCATGAGATGTTTCATGTTATAGAAAGGAATAACGTCAGAAACGACTGGTGGCCGATAGAGAATGGCTCCGACGAAGGTTTCTTCGGGGCAGTATCGATCCACCCGGGCCACTCCCCGGCGGAAGCGAGTCTCAGCTATTTCGAATGGGACGAAGCTGAGGATGACTGGACGGTAACGGCAGGAAGATACCTGCTTGGAACGCAGTCTCCGGCGCCAAGTTGGCCGGACATTGGGGTTGATATACAAGGGGGCGAACTGACCTATGGCGATTTCTCGGATTTCCTTGAGATAGAGACTTTCCAGGCCGGGGACATTGTGACAATCAGTAGTGGTTCGTATGATAATGCATACTGGATCGGCTACTGCGACTACATAGACTCCCAGGCGCACACCGTAAATGTTGCCTACGGCGACACAACATAGGAGCCGAAGCCGAACGGACCTTCCCCCAATCTTCCCGCAACCATTGCCCCCGACCGTTCGGGGGGTTTCTTCATGTCCATCCGGAAATCCCGTCAGGAATCCCGGCGCTGGTATTCGGGACTGCACGCCATCAACTTGCGTTCGATTTCCCCCTCTCATCTGCTCCTTAGTTTCGACAGCAGCCTGAGGATCTCGATGTACAGCCAGATCAGCGTCACCATCAGCCCGAACGCCGCGTACCACTCCATGTACTTCGGCGCGCCCATCTCGGCCCCGCGCTCGATGAAATCGAAATCCAGCACCAGGTTGAGAGTCGCGATGACGATAACCACGACGCTGAACCCGATCCCGATCGGCCCTGAGCCGTGGATGTACGGGATGGTCGATCCGAACAGGTTCATTACTATCGTCACGAGGTAGACAAGCGCGATCGCGCCGGTCGCGGCGATAATGCCCAGGCGAAAGTTGTCGGTTACCTTGATGATCCGCGTCCTGTAGATCATCAGCATGCAGATGAACACCGCGAATGTCAGTCCGACCGCCTGCACGACGATCCCGGGAAACTGCACCTCCAGCACCGACGATAGCGCTCCGAGGAAAAGCCCCTCCAGGATCGCGTAGATCGGCGCGGTGAACATCGCCCAGCGCTTCGCGAAAATGGTCACGAGTCCAAATACCAGGCCGCCTATCAGCCCGCCCCACATCCATGGCATGACCGCCGCAGCTCCGACCGCCATATCTGCCGCCCTGAAGAACATCTGCCATGTGAACGCGGCACCGGCCAGCACCAGGAAGAGCAGGATCGCCGACTTGTTGACCGTCCCGCCGACAGTCATCACCTCGACTTCGGTCGCTTCCTCGACCGCCCGCGTGAAAATCTTCTCGTTAAGCGCAGGATTGGCTGTTCTCATGGGCTTGCCTCTCTCTTCGATACACGATTAGCTTCGCATCAAATCATTCAGGACTGTCTCCAAAGGCTTCATCGCCTCGACTTCCCTCGGATGCCCCAGCACCGGCCTGAGGGGATCATCGAAGATCGGAAGTATCTCCCTGTCGCTTCTGACTCGCATCTTCTGAACCGCGGCGCGCTTCTCCATCAGCGCATGCCAGTTGGTCAGAATCCACTCGAGCGCCATAAGACCCGCGACCCCGCGACTGTCCACCGGCAGGTACCCGTGCGGCAGAGTGGCCTTCCTCGACGCCTTCATGCCCGATTTCACCGACTCCTTCACATGATCCATTATTCCCCGCCATACCGTCGCGTGCTCCTCGGGAAGCGGCTCAATCTCCCCGACCACCCACTCCCGCCACGTGCGATCGTGCGCGACGTCGGTGATGTCGAGACCGCTGAGGATCTCCGCCCGGATGCCCACCATCGCGAACGCGATCGGCAGAAGCTTCCACAAAACCTCGTCGGAGTAGTTCTTGATGATCGTCTGAAGAGCGTTGCGCTCCTGTAGAAACCATTTCAGAGGCGGATCGATAAGAGCGCCGGTCTGACCGGTGTTGTGAAACGCGACGGCATCATGCACATAGCTGATCTCGTGACCGGCCAGCCTCAACCGCCATCCGAGATCGACATCCTCATAGAACGCGAAATAGTCCCCGTCGAATCCCCCGACTTTGTCGAAAACATCCGCCCTGATCGCGAGAGATGCGCCGCAAGCGAACGGCAGGCGCTGATGCGTGACGAACTCGTCCTCGCTCACCGGCTCGTTATGTCCGATCTGGAATCCCCATCCGAGCAGGTTGATCGAGCCGCCCGCGAAATCGACCTTCTTGCCGTCCTGGGTCAGTATATGCCCTCCCACAGCCTCGACCTCCCGCTCCTCCATCGTACCGAGCAGGTTCCCAAGCCAGCCCGATCGGACGGTCATGTCGTCGTTGAGGAAAACATGCGTGTGCCCGATCGCCTCCCTCGCGCCGAGATTGCACGCTGCCGCGAAACCGAGGTTGGTCTGCGCCTGCACTGCCCGGGCGGTAGCGTGATGTTTCTCAAGCTCGATATCCCCGGGCATCGGCGCGTTGAAGACGACAACCACCTCGTGTGGAGGCGCATCGGTGTCGGCTTCCAGCGATTCAAGGCACGCGAGAAGATCGTCGCCCGCGCGAAGAGTCGGAATGATCACTGAAACAAGCTGTTCGTCGCTCATGGGAGATAGTGTAATTGATCAAAGGCAAGTTGTGCTACGCAAAGACTTGTGAATCCACCCGGACAAGGTGCCGAAATAATAACCACAGATATTAACTTATTGCTGCTGCACGACAAATGGAAGTACAGTATTAAGACTTCATTAAATGCTGAGATTCAATCGGCAGGGAGGATACATGTATTTCTTGTACGTAGACGAAAGCGGAGACACAGGCATAGTCAACTCGCCGAGTAGTTTCTACATTCTCAGCGGGATCGTGGTGCACGAACTCGAATGGCATAACACCCTTGAGAAGATAATCGATTTCAGACGATGCCTGAGGAAGGACTTCGGATTGAAGCTCAGGGAAGAAATACACGCCATGAACTTTATACACAATCCTGGAGCTACGGCGAGAATCCCGAAATATCGCCGTCTGAGAATCCTGCGGGAAGTGCTTGACTTTGAGGCATCTTTGTCGTCTATCAGCATTCTCAACGTAGTGGTTGACAAGTCTGGGAAGTCCGCGGCGTACGATGTTTTTGAGAACGCATGGAAAGTCCTCTTGCAGAGATTGCACAATACTGCAGAGAATAGGAACTTCCCAGGGCCAAAAAAACAAGATCGATCATGGGATCGTCATCACTGACCAGACGGATGAGCCCAGACTTCGTTCCATTGCTCGAAGGATTAGAAGGTATAACCCAGTACCTTCGCACTATTCAGCAAAGGGTTACCGAGACATACATCTGACAACGCTGGTTGAAGATCCTGTTCACAGGAATTCCCTGCACTCGTATTTCATACAGCTTGCCGATGTCAACGCATATTTCCTCTACCAGAAGCAAAAGGCCTGCGGCTACATCAGAAAGAAAGGCGGAAGAAACTACTTCGATCACCTTAACCCGGTATTGTGCACGGTCGCTTCAAGCTCTGACCCTCGGGGCATAGTAAGGCTCTAGGCAAACGCGTACATGGCCAATGCAAAAGGGCTTGTTACCAAGCCCCGGTGAATCCTACTACCAAGTCTAGCTCGGCCTCAGATCCACTAAACATTTTATGTCATGGAGGGACTTCTGTCAACTGCCCCCATTCGCAGCCCACAGCCCCTTCTATCCCCAGTGCCCCGCAGCCCGATCGCATCCTCGTCCCATCCCGCCTTGATTTTCCGGCCCCGGTCAAGTATTTTTCTATCTGTGCGTAGGAGCCAGTGGGGCTGTAGCTCAGTTGGGAGAGCGCTTGAATGGCATTCAAGAGGTCAGGGGTTCGATTCCCCTCAGCTCCACCAGGTTTGAAGGGGATGCGCATCCGGTTACGGGTGCGTTTTTCGTTTCTCAGGCCGTCGATGCAACCCAGTGCCCCATACGTGATCCATCTAGGGTGGTGGAATCTGATTGGAGGCATCCCGAGCAGCCATGTATGCAGGCTCCCAATACCCGCTCTGGGGCTATTACGGTGTACTCATCGGCATGCTGAAGGTCAATCGAGCTCTCGATCCACCCAGTACTGGTGAAAGGCCTTCAGGTCACGATCCATCACGACCATGATGCCCGCTTCGATAAGGCGATCCATCGAGAAAAGATCGTGGATACCGCTATGCGCCCACACGAGGGGAGGCCTGTAGTCCGCATTGAAGATCGCGTTCACGATCTCGGGGAGCTGGCTGACATCGGTGAAGAGCAGAAGGATGTCGTAGTCGTTGGGGATGAGGCGGATGTCGCGATATACGGGTACTTCGAGGATGCGGTCAAGGAGATCGTGTATGGGATAGAGGTCCCAGCCCTGATCCTGGAAGTAACGGGCGGTCTGGTACGAAGTCGCCATCGGGCTTTCATCGATGGGCCAGACGGTCAGGGAGCTGGAGTTGAGGACGTGGCTGCGGACATCGTCGGGTATATCGCGGAAATCAAGCATGACTGGAAAGCCCGGGGAGTCACAACTCGCGCTTGCGTTTGGCTCCGTACAGCGTGAGGCGTACCCCGGCAAGCGCCGCGCGACCGGCATCGCGGTTGATCCTGAGCCGGATTCCCTCAGCCCTGGCCTGGAACTCCTGCACGGCGACCGGCTCGGTACACTGGATGACGAGAATGTTACCCTCGATCCAGACAGCGCGGACGAAGGAGCTTATGTCGGTATCGATGTGACGATAGACAAGTTCCCTGAGCTCCGTCTCGGTCAGCCGCTCATCCAGACCGTACTCCTTGCGGAATCGCGCCAGTATGTCTTCGAGAAGCTCCATCTGATTTCAATGGTAGCAGGTAGGAATCGAATCGACAAATCCCCGCTACAGAGAGCCGATCGGTCTGTCATTATCCTTGGCCAATTAGTTTGACTCGATTATTCCGCCGGGATGGAAAACGGCGTCCCCGGTTTCCTCCTCATGCGACTCGTACTCCTGGTCTTCCATGGAGCCTTCGCCCATGGCACTGACTTCGATCGGCAGCGACAGCTCGAGTTCATCAGCTTCCGTCAGGAAGAGTGTCGCATCAACGACCGGCTCCCCTGATGAGAATCGCACGAATTCCTCGACCTCGCCCTCGAACAGCCGCACGAGCATAATGGTGCGGGCATCCGGAAGCGAGCCGAGCACGATGTAGTAGTCCTCATGCTCACGAACGGTCAGCGAGAGGATTTTCCACCGTCCGTCCATTGCCGACGGATCCCAAATCTCGGAGACCTGACGGGTGTAAGCTCCATACGAATAAAGCGAACTGCCCACAACCGTCTCGCCGTCGTCGGAAAGCTCGTCGGCAGCAATCAGGATCGTATTTTCATCGCGCGCGAGAGGTCTGAGGCTTCCTGCGATCTGCCCGAGGCTCATCGTGCGCTTGTCTACCACTCCCGGAGCGCCGTCTTCGAGGAGAAGCCATCCCTGCTCCATCTGATTGACAACAACGCAGTCCCGGAGGAAATAAACACCCAGCGCTTCGGGGAACTCACCGCCGATCAGCCTGCCGTGGTTCACGCGCAGCCTTCGGGTCGGGATTTCCTCAGGCGTGATTGCCCCCGCGTGGCTCGGCCTGTCGACATAGAAGGCCATCCAGCCGTTTACCGGCAGCGGGTGAAGGGTCTCGAACTCCTCTGCCGTGTGCTGGGTGGAGTGCTCCGGATCGCGACCATCGAGATAGTGCGCCTTGATAACCCTCGTGGGCGGGACCGAGTGCTCGAATGCATAAATAATCCGCGCCTCAGGGTCTACCGCCACCGGGGTGTTCCATGAAGTGAGATCGACGCCCGGATTGGAAACGTATTCGCCGCTTTCCGGCTCCAGATCGAGCCAGTCGACCGTGGAGTCCTTCGCTTTCAGCATCCCGTCGGCCCATACCGCGAGAACCTCCTCGTCGGGACCGCTGTGAAGCCGCCTGCCCGACGGAAGCTCATACACGAGAAGGCTCTTCTCGGTTCTGATCACCCATGTCGACGGATGCCCCTCGGCTATGATCTGGAGGCCCGTCGCTTCCTCCGAAGCGCCGGGCTTCCTGCAACCGGGAGCTATAAGACAGGCGGCAACAACGAGGAGCAGACAGATAATCAGGCGACGTGCGATCATAGGCATAACCTCGGGACTACGTGGCATGACGCGCCGGATGGGTAGGGTCCTCCTCACCGTGAATGAAAGCCTGCACTTCCTTTATATCACTGCTCTGTATTTCGGCGGGTGTCCCGACAGCAATGATGCGTCCGTCCAGAAGCACCCCTACTCTGTCGGAAACCCGGAAGACGCTTTCCATGTCATGGCTGATAACCAGGCTTGTGGCTTTGTAGCGGTCGCGGGTCCTGAGGATCAGCCTGTTGATGTTGTTCGTTATTACGGGATCGAGGCCGGTCGTCGGCTCGTCGTAGAGGATCAATGAAGGGCTTTCCGCAAGGGCCCTGGCGAGACCCACACGCTTCTGCATGCCGCCCGACAACTCGTCAGGCATCAGTTTCTCGGTACCCTCCATGTCGACATCATTGAGCTTCTGCCGCACGATTTCTCTTATATCGCCCCTCCGAACTCCCCTGCGATAATGGAGAGGAAAAGCGACGTTCTCGTACACGGACAGGCTGTCGAACAGGGCGGCGCGCTGGAACACCATACCCATGCCGAGGCGAACCTTTCTGTATTGACGCTCGGAATAGTGGGTCACGTCCTCGCCGTTGATCAGGACCTTGCCCGACGTGGCCTTGATGAAGCCGATCACCAGCTTGAGGAGGGTGGACTTGCCGCTGCCGGAGAGACCGATGACGGTGAAGATTTCGCCGCGACGGACGCTCATGCTCAAACCCTTGAGGACGATGTTGTCGCCATAGCCGGCGACTACATCGACAAGTTCGACGGCGGGCGTGTCCGGGGATATCTCCTTCGAGTGCTGAGTCATCCGAGCAAAGAGATTATAACGGGCGCGGGCAACGCAGACAATCGATCCTGCCCTCTTGAAAGGAAGCGCTTATACAAGAAATGCAGTCGCTGAAAATGCTATAATTCGTGTTTGAAAAAGCCAATCTTCGCATGAGGTTAATGCACCGGTTCCCTTGCGGAATTAGGAAAACGTAGATAAACCGCATCATAGAGACAGGGGCAGGACTGTCGGTGGTACATGGAGTTACCGATGGCTACCGGTTGCTTACTGCTTCTCACAAAGCGGAGGATAGAACGATGAACAATCAGAGGAGTATCGCGGGCGGAATCCTCGCCGGGATTTCAGCCATCCTGCTGATTCTGGCGCTTGGATGCTCGGGAGGAAGCGATGGTAACGGGATTGCGCCCGGTCTGACACAGGGACCCGATCCCGGTCGGACAGGCGCATCCAGCCGGGTACTCTGGGGAATGTGGAACATCACGATCGACCCGGGGACGCTTGAAGCCGAAGTTGTGCCGCTCAGGACGGCGGATTTCACGGCGAATGTGACCCAGTTCATGCAGCCGCCGCTGTCCCCCGGACACATGATCAAGATCGCGATCAATCCGGCAAGCGATCCGTCGAGCGGGCTGTTCGTGGTGGATGTCACGCTCGACCATCCGTTCCCGGGACTCAATTTCTACAACGGATTCGATGTTCGCGGGATTCTCTTCTCGAACGGATCGGTGATCATGCAGTATGACTCGAGCGTTTTCTATGCAGGTCCCGAGGACACGAGGCTTTTGAATGCCGATGGCTACACACGATGGTGGAACTGGGGGGAATTCAGGCCCTACGAGACGCTGTTCGGCGCGACACACGGGAAACTGGCGCCGCCTGTCCAGCCGGCGGCAAGGGT
>CAYLVL010000089.1:0-9464 GCA_964387135.1 uncultured Planctomycetota bacterium | reverse complement strand
GTGCCATTCAGTGCGTTCCTTTCTCTGGCCGGTCTCATCAGTTCCCCACCGCTCCGTGGTTGCTACCGAGAAATTCGCGACCGGTATCCCTTCGGCTGTATAGCGGATCTCGGGCTTTCTGCCCAGGTTGCCCACGAGAATCACCTTGTTTATACCCATCTTCTGCTCCTTGCTCTCATGCTTCGCACGGCGGCTTTCAGCATTATAGCATGACGATTGCGAGTTGCCTTTTCATTTCTATAACGATCCCCGGCACAAAAACCTGACACCCCTTTTCAATATTTCCGTCTTTTTCGAGTGTATTGGCGGCCGGTTTGATTCACTCTCCGCCGCCGCGCTATAATACCCGCTCCCTTGAGCCGTCGGACGCTATCCAAATGCCCGACGTCCGCTGGTTATCTGACCTGCAAGCAACTTTCACGGAAGGATCCAAAAGATGACTGACAACGTTTACATTGTTGGAGCGAAGCGTACCGCGATTGGACGCTTTCTCGGAGCGCTCCAGAACATCCCCGCGACCGAACTGGGAATTACCGCCGGGAAGGCCGCCGTCGAGCAGGCGGGCTTGAAACCTGAGGATATCGATCAGGTCATCATGGGCAACGTCTGCTCCGCGAATCTGGGGCAGAACCCGGCACGCATCGTCCAGATCGGAATGGGCGTACCGTCCGACAGGAGCGCCTACCTCGTCGGTATGGTCTGCGCCTCGGGACTCCAGTCCGCGAACCTGGCATGGATGACCATCCGCCTCGGCATGGCCGATATCATCGTCGCCGGCGGTATGGAATCTATGAGCATGGTGCCGTACTACCTGCCGAAGGCTCGTACAGGCTACCGTCTCGGGCACCAGCAGGCCGTCGACGGAATGATCTACGACGGTCTCTGGGACTCGTTCAACGATTTCCACATGGGTAACACGGGCGAACTCGTGGCGGAGAAGTACGGGATCACCCGCGAGCAGCAGGACGAGTGGGCGTACAACTCGCACCAGAAGGCCCTCAAAGCGATCGATGAAGGTCGCTTCGAGGAGGAGATAGTGCCCGTGATGGTGCCGCAGCGCAAGAAGGACCCGATCGAGTTCAAGGTCGATGAGGGACCGAGGCGCGATACCAGTCTGGAGGCTCTCGCAAAGCTGAGGCCGGTTTTCAAGAAGGATGGAACGGTCACCGCCGGTAACGCCCCCGGGACCAACGATGGCGGAGCGGCGGTTGTCCTGGCAAGCGAGAAAGCGGTCAAGGAGAAGGGCCTGAAGCCGATTGCGAAGATCCTCGCGACCGGCATCGGCGGACTCGATCCCGAGTGGGTCATGCTTACGCCGATCCCGGCAGTGAAGAAGATCTACGATCAGGGCTACCAGAAAGAGGATTTCGATCTCTGGGAGTTCAACGAGGCATTCAGCGTGCAGCAGATCGCGGTCGCGAGGGAGCTGGACATCGACACAAGCATCATCAACGTCAACGGCGGAGCGGTGGCGCTCGGTCATCCGATCGGATGCTCGGGCGCGAGAATCCTCGTCACCCTGATCCACGCCTTGAAGCAGCGCGACAAGAAGATGGGCGTAGCGGCGTTGTGCCTCGGCGGCGGCAATGGTGTCGCGATGGCAATAGAGATGATGTAGAACGACAGCAGTGTCAGCAAACAAGCATCACTGACAGAGGGACACGACATGGACATTAAGAAGGTCGTTGTTTACGGTGCCGGGACGATGGGCAACGGAATCGCGCAGGTGTGCGCCTCGTCCGGTTTCGACGTCACCATGATCGACATCAAGCAGGAATTCGTCGACAAGGGCATGGCCGCGATTCAGAAGAGCCTCGGACGCCTGGTCAAGAAGGAGAAAATCTCCCAGGAGACTGCCGACGAGATCGCGGGGAGAATCATCACTTCGGTGGACCGGGTCTATGACGCCGACATCGTGATCGAGGCGATCATCGAGGATGAGGGCGTGAAGAGGGAGCTTTTCGCTGATCTCGACAAGAACTGCCCGCCGGACACCATTCTCGCCAGCAACACGTCGTCCATTCCGATCACCAATATCGCATCCGCGACCGGGCGTCCCGGCAAGGTCATCGGGATGCACTTCATGAATCCCGTGCCGGTCATGAAGGGCGTGGAGATCATCCGTGGCAAGGAAACCTCGGACGAGACATTCGAGACGGTGAAAAAGATGGCTCTCGATCTCGGCAAGGAGCCGGGAGTGTCGAACGACTTCCCCGGATTCGTGGCGAACCGAATTCTTATGCCCTACATCAACGAGGGCGCATGGGCGCTTCACACCGGCGTCTCGGACGCGGCGAACATCGACCTGATCGCGAAGAAGTGCCTGAACATGCCGATGGGTCCGCTGGAGCTCGCCGACCTGATCGGTCTCGACATCTGTCACGCGATCATGGAAGTCATGCACGAGGGCTTCGGCGATGAGAAGTACGCGCCCGCGCCGAATATCGTCGAGCTTGTGAAACAGGGACATCTGGGCAGAAAGACCGGAAAGGGCTTCTACGATTACGGCTAGGTCCCGTGACGGCCGACACTGTATTCATTTTCTGAATGGTCATTGACCGTTCACGATATTGTTATATAATTTGGGTATCCGCAGGGTGTGTGGAGGTGGTCCGGATGTCGCGAACCGGGCAAGTTCTTTTTGTCATTCTGTTGGCTACTCTTCTCGCTGGGTGCAGCGGCCATGGAAGTCCAGTAGAGCCTTCAGGCGATGCAGAGGTGTCTAATGCTCGGACGCCTGTTGTATCGGATTCGGCAAAGACCAGTCGCTCGATCTGGGGCATCTGGAAAATCGTCATAGACGGTGATACGGCGGTTGTCGATGCGATCCCCAATCGCACCGCCGGGCTTCACATCAATGCAGTCCGCCTGCTCGAGGTCACGCCATGCAGCAATTGCCTTCGCGTTGAGAACATCCGGTTTATCAGCAATACCGAGGTTCAGGTCGATTTCGAGCTGACACACCCGTTTCCCGGTGCGATGAAATACACCGGCTTCGACGTTCGCGGGATATTTATCTCCGGTGCTGATTTCACCTTCCCGGAATCCGGCAGGTCGGTCGCATGGGACGAAGACACGCCGAGAATGCTGAATCCGGATGGCTACACCGAGCTTTTCAATCCAACCGACTTCCCCGAGACCCACCCTCCGGCTCTTGGCTATATCCCGGGCAAGTACGCAAACGGCGGCGATCTGTGGGCGACACTGAACCCGTACGTGGCGTACGAGCAGGACCAGCCGCGATGCATGTTCGCATCGGGAGCCACGCGCACGCGGACGGTCCGAGTCTACTTCCCGACCCAGCCGATCGAGTTCGGCTATGCGGTCGACGCGTGCTGGCAGCTTGTCGACGAGGTGACCGACCCGATTGAGGATTTCCCGCCCGACGCGAACTGCCTCGAAGCGTACAAGCTGGATGTGACAATCGATCGGGGCCTTGATGTCTCCGCGGGCGGTGAGGCGGAGATTATTGTCGATGTCTACGATCATCAGGGCTTTGAGACGATAAGCACGGTTACGGTCGAAGCTCCGCATTTTGTTGCCGGCGAAGTGGCGCTCGATTATGTGGAGCAGTCAGGCCCGGAAAGCTGGCGATATCGGGGGTACATCAAGAACCTGACCGGTGCCGGCGGAGACGAATTCCCGATTCTGGTAAAAGTCGTGGATACTGAAACAGATCAGAATCTTGGTCCGATCGACGCCTGGCAGCTTCTTAGAGTGTACGTCAGCCCGAGCGGAGGCTGGGCAAGAACATGGCTTGCCTACGGATTTCAAGTCGCGGTTGATGAAATCGGGAACTCTTACGTAGCGGGGTTGTTCTTTAGCGATGCTGATTTCGATCCCAGTTCGACGGAAGACATACATGAACTTGTAGGCATGGAGGATATCTTCGTCAGCAGCTTTGATACCTACGGTGTTTTCCGCTGGGCTCGCACATGGGGAGGGGAGCTGGAAGACAGGCCGATCGGAATCGATCTTGATGATTCCGGCAATCTCTACGTTGCCGGTCGATTCAAGGGCACCGCTGATTTCGATCCGGGACCGGGCGAGGACTACCGCACATCGGTTGACGAATCCGACCATTTCCTCAGCAAGTTGGATACCAATGGAAATTACTACTGGGCGGTGACATGGGGTGGAGGTATGGGCGGGTTAGTAGAAGATAATGGCGTATATGATGGGGTTGCGATCGACAGCTTGGGGGACGTGTACGTGGCTGCAGCATTCAAGGGCACCGTCGATTTCGATCCGGGTCCCGGTGAAGATATCCATTCATCGCCCCCTGATGAACCCGCTGCATTCCTTAGCAAGTTTGATGCTTCGGGTGGCTTCAAATGGGTTCGGACATGGGGGCAAATGGCTGAAGTGCGCGCACTCGGAATCGACATCGACCCTGAACTGAGTGTATTCGTTGTGGGATACTCGGAAGGAGACGTAGACTTGGATCCTGGCCCCGAAGAAGACATGCATCCTGCTGGCGGATTCTTGAGCAAGTTCGAATCCAACGGGAACTTCCTTTGGGCACGTACCTGGGGTGGTTGTCCGTACAATGTAGCAGTTGATGGTTTTGGTAATCCGTGCGTTGTCGGGCAGTTTTATGGTCGGGTTGACTTCGATCCCGGTCCCGGCGTTGATGAACACAAGGCGTTGGGTAACAGCGATTGCTTTCTGTCCAGATTCGATCATGACGGTGAGTTCCTGTGGGCGCGAACTTGGGGATCCGACCGTGGTTTTTTCAGAGAGGGCGGATGTTCAGTCGGAATTGATAACGCTGGAAACTGCCTCGTTAGCGGCGTCTATTCCGGCACTACCGATTTTGACCCGGGTCCCGGAGAGGACATTCACGAGGGACATTCAGGCGGCAATGCATTCTTGACGAAATTCGACAGCAATGGCGACTTCATCTGGGCACGCACATGGGGCGGTCAAGAGCATGCCGGCGCATATGATCTTGCACTTGATCCTTTCAATAACTGCTACCTCACCGGTCCGTACTGTCCCCCCTTCGATTTCAATCCGGGACCTGGGGAGTTCTACGGAAATGTGTCGGGCTACCTATGCGCCTACCTCAGCAAGTTTCCGCCCGACGGGAATTGGTGAGCAATCCAGTTGCTTTTGATCCCAACGAGCCATACACAAACCGACCGGTGTTCCTGCCGGTCGATTTTCTTTATTGTAGCGGGTAATATTGCTCTCCACTCGCGAAGCGTGTATACAGTGCAGGACACGAGGTTGTCTATGCCAATCCTGAGCAGCTTTGATGACGGCAGCATTCGGCTCGACGGCTCGCTTCTCGCGAGCCATGTCGATTCCTCCGGGATCGACAAGCTCCGACCGAAGATTGATGAGGTCGCTAGCGCCCTTTATGAAGGCACCGGCGAGGGCGCGGATTTTCGCGGCTGGCTCGATCCCGCATCGATGCTGGACGACAAAGAGCTTGTTCGGCTCAGGGAGAGCGCACGGTCGCTCAGGGAGCGCACAGATTGTCTCGTCGTCATCGGCATTGGCGGCTCCTACCTCGGCGCGCGCGCATGTTACGAGGCGATCATCCCGCCCGGCGCCGACAAGCACGTGCTCTGTTTCGCCGGGACGAACATGTCGGCCAGGTATCACGCGGACATGTTGAAATCGCTCGAGGGAAAGAAGTTCGGGATCAATGTGGCCAGCAAATCCGGCACGACAACCGAGCCGGGCATCGCGTTCAGGCTGTTTCGCACGAAGCTTGAGGAAAGAGTGAGTAGAGAGTCGGCATCGAAGCTGATTATTGCTGTGACCGATCGGGAGGAAGGCGCGCTGAGGGAGCTTGCCGAATCGGAAGGCTGGCAGACGTTCGCGGTGCCGGGCGATGTCGGCGGACGCTACTCGGTCCTGACTCCTGTCGGGCTTTTCCCGCTCGCGTATGCCGGGATAGATATCGACGCGATTGTCGGCGGCGCGACGGAATGCGCGGTGGCATGCCACGAGGTCCACCTGGAAAGGAATCCCGCCAGGTTGTACGCCGCACTTCGCCATCTTCTCTATAAATCCGGGCTGTCGATTGAGATCCTTGCTGCGTTTGAGCCGCGCCTGGGGCGGCTTATCGAATGGTGGAAGCAGTTGTATGGCGAAAGCGAGGGGAAGGATGGCACAGGCCTGTTTCCGGCGGGAGCGGTGTACTCACGCGACCTTCACTCGCTCGGGCAATGGATTCAGGACGGTCCGAGAATCCTGTTCGAGACGTTCCTCGCGGTCGAGGGCGGGGAGCCGTCGTTGAGGGTTCCCGAATCCGATGGGGATGGCTCGAAGGACGGTCTGGATTATCTCGTTGGCAGGGAACTCGACGAGATCAACTCCATCGCTCGCGAGGCCACACGTGCGGCGCACGCCGACGGCGGCTGTCCGAACATGGGATTGTACGTCCCGAAGCTGGACGAGTACCATCTCGGCGTGCTGATCTACTTCTTCGAGTATGCCTGCGCGATCTCCGGGTACCTGAACGGGATCAATCCGTTCAATCAGCCCGGTGTGGATGTCTACAAGAAGAAGATGTTCGAGCTTCTGGGCAGACCGGGCTACGTGTAGACGGAATGCGTACGGCGGCATAATGCCGCCGCTCCGGGCGACTGAAAGTCGCCCCTCCCTGACGGTGATATTCCATTTTCGCTTTCCGGAGGGGCGACATGTTGTCGCCCTGTCTCTGAATCCTGGGAGCAGCATTGCGGGACGCGCCGATGTCTGCCCCACTCGGTCCGGTTCTCTGCTTCTAACACATCTGCCGATTACGCTGGGATGGAATCCTCTTGACCCGTCACGAAGCGCTGCCATAGACTACCTTCGAGTGTCAGGCAAGTATGAAAATGTCCGCAATGGCACAGTGGTTCCGCTGCACAGGTTCTGGCGAGTTAACGCTATCGCATTTTTCTGTGTCCTGATCGCCGCCGCGATTCTCAACCTCATTGTCGATCCGTTCAGCATCTACGGAACCGCTCTTCTTCCGAGAGTGGAGGTCAATCACTACGAGCGAAAGGTGGAGCTTTTCCGGGAGTTCGAGCCGAAGCCGAATGTGCTCCTGCTGGGAAGCTCGAGGGTTTACTCATGCGATCCTGACATCGTTGATGAACTCACAGGCCAGAGATGCTTCAGCTTCTCGGTACCCAGCTCGAAGGCGGAGACGTTTTACGCGATTCTCCGTATGGCGCTTGAGGATTTCAACGCGCCGGTCGACATGATCATTATCGCGGTCGATCCGGAAAGCTTCCATCCGACAATGTCGATCGCTCCGGAGTCGCGATTCGTGCCGGAGTACGCGAAGTATTTCATCTACCATGAATATGGTCAGGCGACGCCATGGGAGCGCGTTGCTCTTCTCTTCACACTCGACCAGACCGGCGAATCGATCGGGAGTCTGAGACGTCTGATCAAAACGAAGGCGGGTTGGCAGAAGATGGAATTCCGGGATGACGGTTACGCGACATGGATACAGCGCGAGAGGGAGATCGCCCAGGGCACATTCGATCTTGAGGCGAGACTTGAAACTCGCGTCCGCAAGTATCCTGAGCGAAGTCTCCAGTTGAGCAGTTTCACCGGCCTGGGCGAGGTCCGAAAAAGGTACTGGGAGGATTTCATGGGAATCTGCGAGGATCGGGGCATAAAGGTGTATGCTTTCATGCCTCCGGTACATCCGCAGCTTCTGGAGCTTCTGGATGAAGTCGGTGCCGATGCACTAATTCAGGAAGTGGCGGACTATGTAGAGGAAACCGTTACACAGGCCGGCGGAGTTTTCAGAGACTATACTGACATCCGGAGCTTTGGCGGTGATCCGGATCTCTTCTACGACGAGATACACATGCGTCCGCAGAATGGAGAGAGACTTCTCAGGCATCTGCTTGACAAATGGGATCAGGCAGGACAGCTATCATCGAGTTTACCTTCCCGCGATGCAGGAGTTGTCGAATCTCGCTGACGAGTCGGACCTTGTCATCGGCTCTGCCGAGATCGCTTTTCATCTTGGTTTCGATGCTAATCTCATCGATGATCCGAGGCTTGGCTACATCAGCGGGAAGGTCCCGGATGTCATCGTGGTGGAGGATAGGTATCGTTTCAGGCGGGGAGTCTGTGAGGAGAATGAGCCGGAAACATCCGGCTGCATTGCCGATCTGCTTGAAGACCGATACGAGATGGTACTTCGGAATGATTTCTACGAAATCTACGTGCGGAAGCAGGGGAACGACTGAAATCCGTCACGACAAGCCTTATCATTGACGGTGAATGTCGGCATCGGGGAAAGCCGTGATCGGCGAAACTCCTGACAGGAAAGCGCGTCGCTTCTGGAAGGTCTTCATCGCATCCTGCGCGTGGATACTCGCCGTTGTCGCACTTATGAATCTCCTCGTTGATCCTTTCGACATCTATGGCGTAGATATCTTTCCCCCCGTAATGGCGAATCGGTACCAGATCAAGGTCGATCTGTTCAGGCGGTACAATCCTCCCGCCCGGGCGCTTATTCTCGGAAGCTCGCGCGTCGGGATGATCGATCCGGATCAGGTAACCGCAATCACCGGCCTAAGGTGCTTCTCGTGGGGTCTGCCCATCGCGAGGGCCGAGAATTTCTATTCGATCATCAGGATAGCGACTGAGGAGGAGAGGGCTCCCATAGAACTCGTGATCGTGGGTGCCGAGCCGGAGATTTTTCATCCGAAGGCGGAGCCGCACGAGATGATCAAGTCGGTGCCCGACTACTGGACTTATACAGGCGGCGTGAGTTCATTCAGGGATATCCTGCGGAAGGTGACGAGGCTGTTTAGCGTCGAGCAGACCTTGGCGTCGATCAGGGTGCTCGGAAGTGTCCTGCGCGGCGAGAAGGGGGGAGATTGGATCGAGTGGGGCGACGACGGTTTTCCAATCAGGATCGATCGTGAAAGAAGGCCCGCTCTTATCGAGGAGGATGCCGAAACCCGGATCGAAAGGGGAGTCCTTACGTACCCCGATGAGAGGTTCGGGATATCGACGTTCACCGGACTCTCCGAGTTGCGGAAGCAGTACTGGGAGGTATTCTTGGCGATTTGCGAGATGAGGGGAATAGATGTCTACGTATTCATGCCGCCTCCCCATCCCGACCTCCTCGACAGGCTTTACGAGCTTGGGGCCGGACCGATATTCGAAGAGACGGTGGAATACCTCGATCGGACGGTCAGCGAGGTCGGCGGCACATTCCGTGATTACACTCGTCTTGAGAGTTTCGGGGGCGATCCGGAGATGTTCAGCGACGAGGTGCATCTTCGCAAGCCTCTTGCAGAACAGATTCTTGCGGACCTGCTTTTGGGCTCCACCCGGGAGACAGGGGAGACGCCGGAGCGCTGATTCCCTTGCGAAATCGGCTCCGTAAGCCTATCTTGTTCCGCCATATGTAGCGCGTTTCTGCTCAATGATCGATCACAGGAAACATGCAGCCGGATGGACATCCCCGGTTTTCATTTCAGCGTTTC